>SXJQ01000317.1 GCA_005779345.1 Actinomycetota bacterium | reverse complement strand
GCGAAGCCGGCCGCGAAGAAAGCCGGGGCGAAGAAGGCCGGGGCGAAGAAGGCGGCGAAGCGGGCCGTCGACCCGATGACCACGAGGGTGGTCAAGAAGGGCGCCTCGAAGGCGGCGAAGAAGGCGTCGGAGTAGCGACGCTCCGACAATTCCCGGCAGTGCTGTGCGGTGGCGCGCAGAATGGGCCCATGAACACTCATCGGGACACTCATCGGGACACTCATCGGACCACCGACCAACTCGATCTCGGGCTCGACCACGTGCGCGCCGCGCCGAGCGACCACGGCACGCTCGAACTCATCGTGCGGCGTCCTGCCGTCGACGCACGCGAGGTCCTCGACTCGGGTGAACTCGACCTCGCTGAGGGGCTCGTCGGCGACACCTGGAACCAGCGCCCGAGCCGGCGTTCGGCCGACGGCGGTCCGCACCCCGACATGCAACTCAACATCATCAACGCGCGTGCGATCGCGCTGATCTGTCCCGACGAATCCCAACGCCCGCTCGCCGGAGACCAACTGCACGTGGATCTCGACCTGAGCGAGACCAACTTGCCGGCCGGGACCCGCCTCGCGATCGGCGACGCGGTGATCGAGATCACCGATCAGCCCCACACCGGATGTGCGAAGTTCGCCGCGCGGTTCGGGCCCGACGCGCTGCAATTCGTGAACGTCGGCGCGGGCACGGAACTGCGGATGCGCGGGATCAACGCCAAGGTCGTGCAGGGCGGCGAGATCCGGCGCGGCGACGCCATCACCAAGCTGGCGTGAAACGCTCGCCCGTCAGTCGGCGGGCGCGTCCCCGGGTGCGTCGGGATCGGTGGGCGGGTCGGGCGCAGGCCGGTGGCCGTGCTGTTCGGCCCAGTCGTAGCGGCTCTCGGCTTCTTCGTAGGCCCGACCCGCGGCCTCTCGCAGGGATTTGACCGGACGCTGGTCCTTCCGGACGGTGAAGTACATGACCGACCCGAGCGGGATCGGGAGCCAATAGGCGGCGAGTCGGTACGACGGGACGCCGATCGCGGCCACGGCGGCGGGCACACCGAACGGCACGAGCGATGCGATCAGTGCCGTCTCGATGATGCCGAGCCCGCCGGGGGTGATCGGGATCACCGCCGCGACCTGCGCGAGACCGAACGCGACGAGCACGCCGACGATGGGCGGCCGCTCCCCGAAAGCCCAGAGGAACACGTAGAGGCTCGCCGCGTCGAGCACCCAGTTCAACGCGGCCCACGCGAACGCGCGGCGCACGAGCGCGGCGTCGGCGAGCAACTCGCCGAGACGTGCCGCGACCTGCTCCACGATCTCGGTGACGCGATCGGGGTCGCCGAACCTGAGCTTCTTCGTGATCGTCTGCAAGGTCCGCTTCGCTCGGTCCTCACCGCGGATCAGGCCGATGACGATCGACGCCGCGCCGAGCAGGACGACCGCGCCGACCGCGGCGACGATCCCGTACTGCGGGCCGACGCCATACAGGGGAATCGACACGAGCAGCGCGACCCACAGCAAGAGGTTGAGGACGCACGCGGAGGCGAGCCCCGAGGCTGCGAGTGCGAATCCGGCATCCGGGCCGGCGACGCTGTTGGTGGTGAACAGCCGATAACCGAGCGCGGTGCCCGCCGCAGAACCCGCGGGGACCACGTTGGTCAGTGCCTTCGTGGCGAGCTGGATCCGGAACACTCGAAAGATCCCGATGATGTTGTGGGGCAGCGTGGTGCGCGTGAGTTGGGAGTACGCGAGCAACGCGGCGAGCTGCAGTGCGAGACCGAGCACGAGGAACAGCGGCTGCACGTTGCCGAGTGTGCGGATCGCCTTCTCGGTTCCGGCGAGCTGGGGCAGGACCAGGTAGTAGACGACGAAGACGAACGCGACGATCTTCATCGTGCGGCGCACGTGGCGGCTCGCCGGGGAGCGCTGCTCCGTGCCTCCCGCGGTGCGCTCGGTGGGGCCGCCCGCGGTGGGCTGGGTAGGGGCAGCGGCATCGGTCATGAGGCTGGCCTTCCCGCGGCGAGCGAGCAGCGAGGGCGCTCCGGGCGGCTCGACGTGGGCGATCGGGCGAAGTTACCAGCGGCCGGGGCTCGCGACGTTCCTAGGATCGGCGCATGACAGCGTGCGCGTTCGTGGTCCTCGAAGGGGGCGAGGGCAGCGGGAAGAGCACCCAGGCGCGGCTGCTCGCCGGTCGACTCGAAGGGGAGGGGCGGGAGGTCGTCCTGACGTTCGAGCCGGGTGCCACACCGCGGGGTGCCGCGCTGCGCGCCGCGCTGCTCGACGACGACCGGCCGCTCGATCCCCGGGCGGAGTTGCTGTTGCTGTCCGCGGACCGCGCCCAACACGTCGAGGAGGTGATCCGCCCGGCGCTCGAGCGCGGCGCGATCGTGGTCTGCGACCGGCACGCGCCGTCGTCGATCGTCTACCAGGGCGACGCGAGGGGTCTCGGCGTGGACTCGGTCGCCGAGATCTGCCGGTACGCGACGGGCGGCCTGCTCCCCGACGTCGTCGTCGTCCTCGACGTCTCCGAGCAGGTCGCGAGCGAGCGACGTCCCGAGGCGACCGATCGCATCGAGCGCGCAGGTCCCGAGTTCCATGCGCGGGTGCGCGCCGCGTACCGGTCGCTCGCGCCGCAGTTCGGCTGGCTGCTCGTCGACGGCGAAGGCACCCCCGACGTCGTCGCCGAGCGGGTACGAGCGACCGTGTCGCCCGTCGTCGACCGCAGGTAGCGTCGGCTCGATGACCGTGAATGCACCGCCAGCGAACGCGGGCCCGTGAACGCGCCGCCCGCGACCATCGCCGCAGGCCTGATCGGCCAGGAACGGATGCTCGCAGTCATCGAGGCCGCCGCGGCGCGCCCGGTGCACGCCTACCTCGTGGCCGGGCCGCGCGGGGCGGGTGCCGAGATCGCAGCCCGCTGCCTCGCCGGCCGGCTGCTCGGCGCCGACGAGCGGTCGTGGCGGCTGATCGAACGCGGGATGCATCCCGACGTCGTGGAGTTCGAACCGGCCGGCGCGACCTACAGCGTCGAGGAACTCCGCAAGGTCATCATCCCCGAGACGATGCGCGTGCCGGTCGAGGGCGACTACAAGGCCGTGATCGTGCGCGACGCGGAGCGCCTCAGCGCGAATCGCAGCGCGGGCAACGCGTTCTTGAAGGCGCTGGAGGAACCTCCGCCGCGGACGGTCATCATCCTCGTCACGGTTGCGGTCGACGATCTGCTCCCGACGATCCGCTCACGATGCTCGCGGGTCGACCTCGACGCCGTGGGTGACGACGAGGTCGAGGCGGCACTGATCGCCGACGGTGTCGAACCGGCCGCTGCCACGCGCGCCGCGGCACTCGCGGGCGGGCAGGTCGCGCGTGCGCGCGCACTCGCAGGTCGGCTCGCCGAATTGCGGTTCGCGTTCGCGTCGGCGCCCGGTCGGCTCGACGGCACCGGTGCGACGGTGGCAGCCGTTGCTGCCGATCTCCACGGGGAGCTCGAACGCGCGGCCGAGGAGGTCGTCGCCGCGCACGAGGCGGAACTCGTCGAGTTCGACGCGGCGATGGTCAGGCAGGGGTACGCGCCGCGCGAAGCGCAGCGACTCCGCAAGCGGGTCGAGGCGCGTCAGAAGCGCGAGGCCCGTCGCGCCCGGATCGACCACATGCTCGAAGGTCTCGGGGCGATCGAGTCGGTCGTGTTCGACGTGTTGCAGGGCGGCGAGGTTCGCAACGACGACATCGCGTTGCCGTCGTGGTCGCCGTGGGTATGTGCCGATGCGCTCGCCGCCTGTCGCAAGACGCGCGACGCGGTCGTCGTCAACGAGAAGGGCACGTTGCAGCTCGAGCACCTGCTCTTCGAGATGTACGACCCACGCTGACGGCTTGCCGCCGGGAACCCGGCGAACTGCTCAGGCCTCGGTGTTTCCTGCCGAATCGGAGACGATGAGCTCTGTCATTTCCGAGCGCGGGGTACATCCGCGGACCCTGCTGGCCTGCGCGGCGGGCTGCGTCGTCGCGAGCGCGCTCCTGGCGCTGCCCCGCGTGTTCAGCCTGCATGTGGCCGGCTACCTGCTCGGTTCGTTCCTGACGATCCTGCTGGTCGCCCTGTATCGGCGCACCGACCTCGAGCGTCGCGCGCTGCCCGACTATTTCGCACACCCCGGTCTCGCCGTCGCCGCGACCGCGCTCGCGGGGCTCGGGACGCTCGTTGCCGGTCTTCATGTCTGGTGGATCGCCACCGAACTGGCGGGTTGACCGATGCGATTCCGCGCGGCGGTCTCGACGTTCGCGCTCGCCGCGCTGTCGCTCCTGGGCGCGACGGTCGCGATCGTCGCCGACACCGAGCCCGTGCGAGCCGACCCGACGAGCGACACGCTGCGCGGTCTCGCGTCGTGCCTCCACGAACGTCACTCGCTGTCGGTGGTGCTGCTGGTCGACACGTCAGGCAGCTTGAAGACGACCGATCCACGCAACGACCGGATCGGCGCCGCGCGCCTCGCGCTCGCGAACTTCGCATCGCTCGCGGCCGTGAGCGACGGAGGACGCACGCCGGAGATCGAGGTCCTGCTCGCCGGGTTCGCGAGCACGTTCGACATCGTGGTGCCCTGGACTCCGCTGACCCCCGACTCGCTCGGATCGTTCGCGGCACCGCTCGACTCGTTCGCGACCCGCAACGACGGGATCGACACCGACTTTCCGACCGCGCTGATCGGCGCGCAGTCCCAACTCGACGGTCGTGGCGACCGGACGTGCCGTGCGGTGCTGCTGTTCACCGATGGCAAGTACGACGTGGTCGACGGCAACTCGCAACGTCGGCGCGATGCAGGATTGGTCAAGGTCTACGCGCCCGACATCTCGTTGGCGGTTCCGGGCTCCGGCGCGCAGGTCGAGGCGCTCGGCCGCGACTTCTTGTGCCGGCCCGACGGCCTCGCCGACACGATGCGCTCCACTCGCGTACGGCTCATCACGGTCGCGCTGGCGGTTCAGATCGAACCTGCCGACCAGCAGTTCCTCCGTGCGCTCTCCGAGCGTGTCGCCGACGGCACCACCTGCGGCACGGCGCGGAGCGGCACGGGCGCGTACCTCCCGGCCGCGCAACTGAGTGAGCTCAAGCGTCTGTTCAATCGGGTCACGACCGCGATCGCCGGTGGTACCGAGGTCGGCCGCGCCAGCGGTGAGGTCGAGGTGTGTCCCGAGACGGCGTGCGACGCCGGCCGGCGCTCGTTCCCGGTCGACGCGGCCGCCGAACGCGTCAGCTTCCTCGTCGATACCGGCGCGACCGGCGTCGACGCCACCATCACGCTGCCCGACGGCGGTGAGGTGACCGCCGCCGCGGGAGAATCGGGATCGGAGACGGTCGACGGGATCGAGGTCCGCTGGACGTGGGTCGACGAACGAACGGTCAACGTCGAGGCCGAGTTGCCGGCCGGCCGTTCGACGGGCGAGGCCGAGGGCGAGTGGGACGTCACCCTGGTGCAACCCGACGGTGAACCAGGTTCGAGCCCGGCCCGCATCGACGCCTATCTCTACGGTGGGTGGGCACCCGCGCTCTACACCGACGCGTTCCTCCTCGAGGGCGTCGAGCAAGAGGTGCTGCTCGAGATCGTCGACGGCGACGGCGATGCGGTCGACGCGAACGACTACACGGGAACCGTCGAGGTCACCGGCACGCTCGCGATGGGCGAATCGGAGGCGACGGCGTTGGAGATGCTCGGGCCCGACCGGCGAGGTCGGTACTCGTTCGTGTTCGAAGCCCCCGCGGAGTCCGGCGTCGACACCGCGACGCTCGCGGTCGTGCTGCGGATCACGACACCGTCGGGTGTCGCACTCGCGCCCGCCGACCTGACCGCGCAGCTCCCCGTCCGCCGACCCGACGTGTACCCGACCATCGCGTCGGCGTTGGTCGACGCCGGAACCGTTCGGGGAACCGACACGGCGGTGGGTGCCATCGAGATCGTCGGCGGTCGCGACCGCACCGGGTGCGCGTGGGTCCGCGACGTCGAGTTCACGACGCTGCCCGACGGTGTCGGTTCGATCGGCTGGTCGAGCACCAACGCGTCGGAGGCGAAGTGCCAGACGGTGCTCGCCGGGTCGTCGGAGGCGATCGACCTGGACTTCACGCCCGAGAACTCGGGTTCGGGTGCGGTGCAAGGCACGGTGACCGTGGAGTACCTCGCGGGTCGTGATACCGAGATCCGCGGAACGACCGTGCCGCTCGAGTTCCGACTGCTCCCACCGATCGACCAAGGGCGACGCGCCGGTCTGTTCGTCGGCATCATGCTCCTCGGTCTTCTCGCGCCGATCGGCGCGCTGTTCCTCCTCAACCGATCGCTCGCGCGCTTCCAGCCCACCGATGGCATGCTCGTCGCGCGCATCCCGATCGCGGCGCGCAGCACGTTCAACCGGCTCATGGCCTACGGCGCGTACGACGCCGACGAGGCCGCCGACGCGCGCCTCGTCGCGCGGCTCGCGCCCGACGGTTCGCTCGCCCCGCTCGTCGTGACCGACACCGACCTGCACCCCTGCGCCGCCGTGCCGAGTGGTGGGATGCTCCAGCATGACGAGCTGACGTTCCACGCGCGGATCGGCCGCAATCCGTTCGCGGCGCCCTACGGCGAGGTCGAATCCGCTCGGCCGATCGCGGTCGGGCCGCGCCCGGGCGCGGAGAGCACCGTCAGCACGAAGATCTCGCTCGCGGTGATGGGCCACTGGATCATCACCCTCCCCGCGGATCCGGTGGAGGTCCCCGAGGGTTGGATGCCCGCGGAGATCCTCGTCTACGTCGCTGGGCGCGACCTCGCGGCCGAACTCGCCGCCGCGAACCGAACGATCGGCGAACAGGCCGGACGGCTGACCAACGTGTTGACCGACCTCGACGCCGGCCGGTCGACGGTCGACCGGGCCACGACCGCGGTCTGAGCCGCGATCAGTCGGTCGCCCAGATCAGCACCTCGGCGCCGCGATCGTCCGCGGTCAACGTTCGTGCACCCGCACCGGTGAGGCGCGCGGCGTCACCGGTGTCGAGCGCGCCGGACCCCTCGAGTGCCGCCCCGCCGACCGCGACGAACACGTGCGCGAACGCAACGTCGGGCACCACCGCGGTTTCGCCCGCGGCGAGGCGACCGCCCCAGAGGACGGCGCCGCTTTGGTGGATACGCACCGCGCCGTCGTGGCCCTGTCCCGACGCGATCGGAACGAGCCCGCCCGCCGCGAGTTGCGGTGTGAGGTCGCGCTGCTCGTAGCCGGGATCGATGCCGTCGGTGTCGGGCAGGACCCACATCTGCAAGAAGTGCACCTCGGTGTCGGGCGACGGGTTCATCTCCGAATGACGGATCCCGCGACCGGCACTCATTCGTTGGGCGAGACCCGGGACGATGATCCCGCCGTTGCCGGTGCTGTCGTGGTGCTCGAGTTCGCCGCTCAGCACCCAGGTGACGATCTCCATGTTCTGGTGCCCGTGCGTGCCGAAGCCCGCGGCCGGCGCGACACGGTCGTCGTTGTTGACGAGCAGCAGACCGTGGTGGGTGTTCGCCGGCTCGTAGTGGCCCGAGAAACTGAAGCTGTGCCACGAGTCGAGCCAACTGATCGTCGTGTGGAAGCGCTCGCCCGCGCGCCGCACGTCGATCAGGCCGTCACTCGTCGTGTCGTTGGTCATGGAGTCAAGGTACCGGGACCCCCGACCGTTTCGTTGAGCGGTCCGGCGTGTCATACACACCGCTCCGCTCAACGGAGCGTTCACGCATCGTCGATGCCGCTCACCGTGTCGGACGCGGCGAGACTGCGGCGTGGATCTCGATTGGGCGACTCTCCGCTCGACGCGCGTCGCTTACGAGGACGACGGTGTGCTGGTGCTCGACAAGCCCGCGGGGATCTCGGTCACGGGCGAGCGGCACGACACCGATCTCGTCGTTCTCGCTAAGGCCGCCGGCGAGTGGCTCATGCCCGCGCACCGCATCGACAAGGTGACGTCGGGTCTCGTGCTCTTCGCGAAGTCGCCGGCGGTGCACGGGCCGTTGACCCAACAGTTCCGCGACCGAACGGTGGACAAGGCGTATCTGTTGATCACCCGATCCACGGGGTTGCCCGAGCGTGGGACGATCGACCTGCCGTTGAGCGTCGGCCGCAAGAATCGCGTGCGGGTCGCGGCGCCGCGCGACGCCATCGTGCACGACGAGATGGCGCGACGTTGGAGCGTTCCCGAATCCGAGGTGCGCGAACGATCCGTCGCTGCGACGACGACCTTCGAGCGACTCTGGGAGGGCGAACAGCACACGCTGCTGATCGCCAGACCGCGCACCGGTCGCCGCCATCAGATCCGGGTTCACTTCGCCTGGATCGGGCATCCGATCGTCGGCGATCCGCTCTTCGTCAGCAAGGATTCCGAACGGGCCGCGCTGCATTCGTGGCGGCTCGGCTTCGACGCGACCCACTCCGACGGCCGGCGCATCGACCTCCAAGTCGATCCCGCCGCCGACTTCTGGGCGCCGATCGAGGCGCATGCCTCGAACTTGCGCGACCTGATCGCGACCATCGCGAGCCCGTGATGTGGCGCACGGCTGCGTCCGGCTTGACGGCTCCGTCCACAGCAGGTGCCGACCTGCGGTGCTTGTGGAGCCGGAGAGGGGACTCGAACCCCTGACCTGCTCATTACGAGTGAGCTGCTCTACCAACTGAGCTACCCCGGCGGAAGCCGGGAATCGTACACGGCAGTCCTGCCCGGTCCGGGAGCCGATGAGGTCACGCGGCCGGGTTCGGTGAGCGAGAGCACGAAGCACGTCTCGTCGACCCACTGGTGGAGGAATGCCGGGTCGACACCGTCGGAGAACACGACGTCGGCCGCGGCGGCGAGCACGCGCTCGACGGTCGCGCGGCTGGGCTCGGGTGGTGAACCCGTCGTCGGGGAGGGAGGCAGTTCGGGCACGTGCCACTCCTTGCTCCGCCCGTCGGTGTCGGATTCCGTTGTACGCCCTTGTCGGCCCGCGGTGGGGGATTTCGGCGCTCCGACCTGGGCCGACGTCGTCAAACGGTCGTAGGCTCGAGCGATGCGCGCCCGGAGTGGTCTCATCGCCTCGCTGCTCGCGCTGAGCGCGGCCATGCCGATCTCGGGGGCGCTGCTGGCCGTGTCGATCCCGTCTCCGGCCGCCGCCCGTGGTCCCGACTATGTCGTCAATGGCACGACGACGACCAACGGCGAGTGGCCGTTCCTCGTCGGCATCCTCGATCGCCCGACCGCGAACCCGTACCAGGCGCAGTTCTGCGGCGGATCCATCGTCGCCGCACAAGTGGTGTTGACCGCGGCGCACTGCGTCGACGATCGCACCGCCGCCTCGCTCGACGTCCTCGTCGGTGCGACCTTCCTCGTCGGCGGCGAGGGGACTCGCGTCGCGGTCGACGGGATCGAGGTCCACCCCGACTGGGACCCCGACACGAGCGACAACGACCTCGCGTTGCTGCACGTCGTCGCGTCGCTCGGACCGGCGCCGATCGCGGTCGTGCCGCCCGGGCTCGAGGGCCTGTGGGCGCCGACGACGACACTGCAGTCCGCGGGGTGGGGTTGCACCGACGTGAACGCCAACGGGAGCTGTGTCGCGGGCGGGTACCCGACCGAGTTGCACGAAGGTTCGATCAGCGCGCGCAGCGACCTCGAGTGCACACTCGCGCTCGGCGCCGCCTACCACGCGACCACGATGCGCTGCGCGGGCGACTCGTCGCCGACCGGCGAGGCGACCGACACGTGCCAGGGTGACAGTGGCGGCCCGCTCGTCGCGCGACCCGACGGTCTCGCGCCCGTACTCGTCGGCATCGTGTCGTGGGGTTACGAGTGTGGCGAGCTTCCCGGTGCCTACACGCGGCTCGAGCACTATCGGTCGTGGCTGCACACCAACGGTGTGCCGATGCCGAGCGTGGCGTTCGTCGGGCAACCGACCCTCCAGATCGAAGGCAGCTACGCGCGGCCGTTCGCGTGCGACGTCAACGGCGACGCGCTCGACGACCTGATCCTGTATGCCCCCGGGCCTGCGGGCGACCTGCTGCGCCTCGGCACGCCCGACGGCGCGTTCCGCCGCGGTCCGAGCATCTCGATCCTCGGGAGCTACACGCCGATCGCCGGCGACTTCGACGGCGACGGCGCGTGCGACGTGTTCTGGTACGGGCCGGGCGCGGCCCTCGACGCGCTGTGGCGCGGCTCGGCGTTCGGCTTCGTGCGCGTGCCAGGCCCCGCGGTCAGCGGGTCGTACCGGCCGGCCGCCGGCGACTTCGACGGCGATGGTCGCGTCGACATCTTCTGGTATGGCGCGACGACTGGTCGCAGCATCCTCTGGTACGGAACCGCGACAGGTTTCGAACGGCGGGTCGACGTCGACCCCGCGGTGGGAGCGGTCCCGATCGTCGGCGACTTCTCGGGCAACGGCCGCGACGACATCTACTGGGATCGTGCCGAGCCGACGCTCGACTTCGTCTGGTCGGGCACGGCCGCCGGGTTCTCGTCGATCACGTCGCCGCGCCAGGTGCCCGGGACCGGCCCGCTCGTCGCCGGCGACTTCGACGGCGACGGTTTCGACGACGTCGTGCGTTCGTTCTCCGGCACGACCTTCGACGAACTCTGGCACGGCGGCCTCGGCGGTCGCTTCGCCCATCGATACAAGGTCTCCCAGCCCGGCGATCACCGGCCGCTCGCCGGACGCTTCCGCGCGGGTGGCGGTGACGACCTGTTCTGGTACCTCGCCGGCACGACCGCCGAGCAGCTCTGGTCGGGGCTCACGGACTGAGGCGGTCGGCCGCGGGGTGGGTAGCCTGGCCGCATGGCCGATCCGGCAACCTTCGCCGACGATGCGATGCCGTACATGTCGGCCCTCTACGCCGCCGCGATGCGCATGACCCGCAACCCGGCCGACGCCGAGGACCTCGTGCAGGAGACCTACCTGCGCGCCTACCGCGGCTACGCGGGATTCCGCGAGGGCACCAACCTCAAGGCCTGGCTCTACAAGATCCTGACGAACACCTTCATCAACCAGTACCGGGCCAAGAAGCGCCGCCCGACCGAGGCGGCCATCGACGACCGCGACGACTGGCTGATCTACCAGCGGGTCGGTGGTCTCGAGGCCGTCGACGCGAACGTGACGCCGGAGATGGAGGTCCTCGACCGCCTCCCCGACCAGGAGGTGAAGGCCGCGCTGGAGTCGCTCCCGGAGCAGTTCCGCATCGCGGTGATCCTCTGCGACATCGAGGAGTTCTCCTACAAGGAGATCGCCGAGATCCTCGACGTGCCGATCGGCACCGTGATGAGTCGCATCCATCGCGGAAGGAAGTTGTTGCAGAAGCGGTTGTGGGACTACGCCGCCGAGCACCGGCTCCTGCCCGACGACGCGGTGTCGGTTGCGTCCGGAACCCCAGTCGAAGCAGGAGCGGGATGAGGCCCATGGATTGCGACAAGGCGTTGTTCCACGCCCGCGAGTTCGCCGAGGGCCGCCTCACGGTGTGGCGTCATCTCGCGATCAGCCGTCATCTCGACGACTGTCCCGGATGTCGCCAGGGCTACAACGTGCAGATCCACTACCGGCAGGTGATCACCACGAAGTGCCAGGAGCAGGTTCCCGCCGAGCTCCAGGCCCGCATCATCGAGGCGCTCGGTTGCGGTGGCCCGACGCTCGAACAAGGTCTGCCGCTCGACTCGGACCGCCAGTGGTAACGACCGTGGCAACGACGGGTCGTGTTCGAGCGTCGGGCGCGGTGATGCCGATCGCTCGTCGGGCCGCGCGAGCCTCTACGATGCGACCGTCGCTCACGGGGAGGGAACACCCTTGAAGCCCAGCACCATCACGTCGTTCGTGTTCGCCGCGATCTTCGGCGTCGGCAGCGTCGGCCTCGCCCTGTGGTTCTTCTTCATGGAGAAGGACGGCGACGGGGTCAAGTGGCATTTCTGGCTCGCGCCGATCCTGATGATCGGGCTCGGGGCGTTGCTCGGACAGCTCGCCGCGACGTACTGGTTCAAGGTCGGGCGCACCGAGATGCGCAGTCGTCCCCCGGTCGACTGAGCCCGGCTCGCCGGTGGCCGACGAGTCCTCACCCCCGGATCCGGTCGACTGGCTCACCACGGCGCGCGTCGCCAGAGCGGTCGCGCGCCGCGACCACCTCGCCGACTCCTACCTGTACGACTCGCTCACGACCGACTTCGCCGCGGTCACGATCGAAGCCGAGGAACTCGTCGCCGAGTTCACGGGCCTGCGCGCGTCCAACGCGGCGCGCGGCGCGGTCGTCGACCGCGGGCAGTGGATCGATGCCAACGTCGAGTCGATGCAGCGGATGCTCGCGCCGTTCACGGCGCGCGTCGGCGAACGCCTCACGCGCGGTCCGGTCGGTTCCGTCGGTCGCCGCATCGCGGGGACCGAGATGGGGATGCTGCTCGGCTACATGAGCCAACGAGTGCTCGGCCAGTACGACCTGCTCGTGCCCGAGGAAACACCCGCGCCGACCGACCCCACCGGTGACGGCACCGAGACGACGGGCGACGCCGTCTACTACGTCGGGCCGAACGTGCTCACGATCGAGAAACGCTTCGCGTTCCGCCCGCTCGAGTTTCGCCGTTGGATCGCGATCCACGAGGTCACCCACCGCGCCCAGTTCATGGGGGTGCCCTGGTTGCGTGAGTACTTCTTGTCGCTCGTCGAGGAGACGCTCGGGCTCGTCGACCCCGATCCTCGCTCGCTCGTGCGGGCGGCGGCGCGCGCCGCCGAAAGCTTGTCGCGAGGGCGCAACCCGTTCGAAGAGGCGGGCATCGTCGGTCTGTTCGCGACCGATCGTCAACGCGAGTTGCTCGCTCGGATCCAGGCCTTGATGAGCCTGCTGGAGGGGCACGGCAACTACGTGATGAACGCGCTCGGCGCCCGGCACGTCCGCGGGGTCGAGCGGATGGAGCGCGTGTTGCAGCAGCGGCGCCAGGTCGGCGGGATCACGGGTCAGATCAACAAGATGCTCGGGCTCGAGATGAAGCTGCGCCAGTACGACGTGGGTGAACGCTTCATTCGTGCTGTCGTGCGTGACGCCGGGCTGCACGCGATCGACGCTGCCTGGCAAGGCCCCGAGTGGATCCCGACGCTCGCCGAGTTCGACGACCCGGCCGCGTGGCTGCATCGCACGGGCGGGCTGCGACCCGACGCGGCGTACTCGATCGCTCGCTAGGTTCGCCGCTGTGGCAACCATCGGCGCGGCCGCACGTTGGCCCGAAGAAGCGCGGTGGATCGTGGCGTGTTCGGGAGGCGCCGACTCGCTCGCTCTGCTCGCTCTCGCCGCGCGCACGGGTCACGACATCGTCGCGGTCCACGTCGATCACGGTCTCCGGCCCGCGAGTGCATACGAGGCGCGGGTGGTCGAGACCGCCGCCGCGGCCTGTCGGGTCGAGGCGCGGTCGATGCGCGTCTCCCTGGCGCACGGCCCGAACCTCGAGGCACGCGCGCGCGCGGCGCGCTACGCGGCGCTCGAGGAGGCGCGGCTCGACGCCGGCGCCGACGTCGTGCTCACCGGCCACACGCTCGACGACCAGGCCGAGACCGTGCTCCTCGCACTCCTGCGCGGGTCGGGTCGGGCCGGGCTCGGCGGGATGCCCGCGCGTCGCGACCGGATCGTGCGACCGCTGCTCGAGGTCCGTCGTGCCCAAACTCACGAACTGTGCCGGCTGCTCGGGTGGGCTCCGGTTGCCGACCCGATGAACGACGACCGGGCGTTCACGCGGGTCTGGCTGCGGCGCGAAGTCATCCCGCGGCTCGAGGCCGGCGCCGATCGCGATCTC
>SXJQ01000316.1 GCA_005779345.1 Actinomycetota bacterium | reverse complement strand
CATGCAGCCGTTCGCGGCGACGCTCGCCGATGCCGAACTCCTCGCGATCCTCGGGAACCACGACCGCTGGGACGACGGGGGCGACGCACAACTCGCCGCGCTCGGGATGCCAGGGCACTGGTGGTCGCGGACCTTCGGCGATGTGCTGATCGTGGGCCTCGACTCGAATCGGACGAGCGATCCCGACCAGATCGCGTTTCTCGACGCGACCCTCGCCAACTCCGACGCGGTGTGGAAGATCGTCGCGGTGCACCATCCGCCGTACTCGGCGGGATATCAGGGCTCGAGTCGCGACGTCCGCGAAACGTTCGGTCCGCTGTTCGAACGCCACGGCGTGCAACTCGTCTTGTCGGGTCACGATCACGACTTCCAGCGCAGCAAGGTGATCCGCGGGGTGACCTACGTGGTGACGGGTGCTGCCTCGGGAACCCGCCGGACGGGCGAGGCGAGCTTCACCGCTCGCTCGTTCTCGTGGCACCACTACCTCGACCTCGCGATCTTCCCCGACCACATCGAGGGGCGTGCGGTGAACCAGGACGAACGCGTCGCGGACACCTTCGTCGTAACCCCCTGATTCTCGCAGTCGGCCAGACGAGTCGGGATACGCGGCGTCCGTTGAGTCGATCGCCGCACCGGTGCAGCTCCCGACCCACCGGACGAGGGGGACGGCGGAGAGCGTGCGGGCGCCCTCGCGCCCGCCGACGACGAAGATCTCGATCTCGTTGTTGCCGACGACCAAGAGATCGGGCGCGAGGACCGCCTCGAGGTGCTGCGCGCCGCCGCCCGCGGCGACGGTCGGTACGACTGCGGCGATTCGGCCGGCGATCGCGACCGCCACGAGGAAGTCGGCCTCGGGTGCGACGCCGTCGATGCGCCCGATGAGGCGTGCAGGGATGATCGCCGCCGACGGATCGACGTCGCGCCACGCGTCGAGATCGTCGATCCTGGCCCGCAGCGGGCTCGGTGGTGCGGCACCGTGGTCGCCGACCGCGGTACCGACCAGCTCGCCGGCATCGGTGATGTCGTAAGGGCGGTACTCGGGATTGTCGTCGCGCAGGAGGCGCCCGAGGTGCCGGTCGAGCACGCGGCCGAACTCCGCGGCGCCGTCGAACGACACCCCTTCGTCGCCCGAGGTATCGCCAGGGAACCAGCGCCGGACCACCCGGTCGGTCAGCGTCTCGTCGACGAGCGACTGCCCGTCGACGTTCCACGGCAGATCGATGCCGAGGAGCGCGGCGAGGGTCGGTACGAGATCGGTCACGCTCGCCGGCGCGTCGGTGGTGCCGCGAGCGAGCCCGGGTGCGCGCACGATCATCGGGACGTACAGCAGGTCGGCGTACGCATCGAGGTCGTCGGCCTCGAGCCCGCGCACCGGTCCGCCCGGAATGAGCCCGACACCGTGATCGGCCGCGACGACGATGATCGTGTCGTCGTAGAGGCCGGTCGCGCGCAAGCGGTCGACGATGTCGCCGACGACGCGATCGGCGGCGACGGCCTGGAGTACGAGCTTCTGATGCTCGAGGTCGACCGCCGCCGGATCCGTGCTGCGGCGATCGGGAGTGCCGCCGAGGTTGTCGCCGCGCGCCTTGGACGACTCGTAGGTGTCGTAAGCCTGACCCGACGGGAGGAACCGGTAGGGGACGTGCGGGAGCAGCACGTGGGCATAGTGCAGTGTCGGGTCTTCGTCGCGCTCGATCGAGGCGAGGAGCGAGGTGACGACCTCCGGCTGCAAGACCGGGAGCGCGACCGCGCCGAAGGGCCCGTCGGTCTCGGTGTCGTCGTCGCGTGCTTGTTGCACCGCCGCGTCGGTCGACGGTTGGGTCGTCGTGGTCGACGTGCTCGCGGTTGCCGTCGTGAGTTCGAACCCGTCGACCGCGCCCGCGGCGTCGCGATCGTGCACCACGATGTCGGGGTAGACGCCGAACGCGTCGCCGAGCAGTTCTGCGAGCGACGGCGAGCCGGGGTCGTCGGCGGCCGTCGCCGCCTCTGGGTCGATCGCGGCGTCGGGTCGGTCGATCAACGGACCTGAACACAGCGCGGTCGGGCAGAGCCGCGTCACGGTTTCGACGACATCGAGGTCGAGCGACGCGCCGAGGAGCGTGAACAGGTTCTCGGGATACTCCGACGCGATCGGGACGGCGAGACCATGCGGCTCGCGCCCGGTGAGGATCGACGGCACCGCGTACACCGTCTGCGTCGACGGCGTCGTGGTGTTGCGGAACCAGGTGCCATCTGCGGCCAAGGCCGCGAGGTTCGGGAAGAGGTCCGCGTCGATCGACCCGTCGGGCGCGAGGAGCGAGGTCAGGGGCCACTCGTCGAGTTGGAGGAACACGATCGAGCGAGGCCGAGAGACCGGAGCCGGCGTCGCGGCGACGGCCTCGGCGCGAAGGAGATCGGCGACCGGGCTCGCAGCGAGGAACAAGGCCAGAAAGATCGCCGGAGCGCCGCCCATGACCACGAGCCAGTCGCGCAGCACCGCGTGCCGGTTGCGCAGCGCGCCGATGCCGATGCCGGCGACCGCGACGACCGCGAGCGCGATCACGACCGGTGGGTCGATCCAGCGCGCGACGACCTGGAGGGCGAAGACCCCGGAGAGTGCGGCGATGCAGACCTGGTGGAATCCGCGTCGCGCCGCCGCGCCCGTGCACCCGATGACCTGTTCGGTGGCCCACAGCGCCAGACCGGGCCCGAACGCGACGACGATCGCAAACCCGACGATGGCGCGATCGTCGGCTCCTTGGAAGATGAACCACTCCGGAGCGCGACCGAACACGTCGAGCATCGGCTGAGCGATCGCCAGCCCGGTCAGCCCCAACAACTCGAGCAGCGAACGCACGCGACCGTCGCGAGACCGCCGCCGCTTGCGCGTTCCCCGGGGCGACGGCGGCGCGACCGCCCGGTGTCGAGGCATGGGGTCAGGCTACGAGGGCCGTGCCAGACGTAGAGTCCGGGCATAAACCGCGTCTCCTCCGTGTTCGCACCGCTCGGTCGGCCACGCGGGTTCGCGTGGGTCGCAGTCGTGACGGGGGAGACCCCGGGGGAACGGAGCAAGCGTGGGAATGCTCATCGGCGGCGCGGTTGTCGCCTTCATCGCCTTGTTGGTCGCGTACAACTCGTTCAGTCTGATCGGCCCGACCGAGATCGGGCTCGTCGTCAAGCGGTTCGGCTTCAAGAAGCTGAAGGACGACAACCCGATCGCGTTCCACGGTGAGGCCGGCTATCAGGCCGACCTCCTCATGCCGGGTCTGCGCTTCAAGCTCTGGCCGATCTACAGCGTCAAGAAGCACCCGTGGGTCCAGATCCCCGCGGGTGAGATCGGCGTTGTCGTCGCTCAGGTCGGCAAGGCGCTGCCGATCGGTGCGAAGAGCGCGGTGTACTACCCGGCGTTCGGCAACTTCTCCGACGTCCGCGCGTTCCTCCAGGGCGAGGGCGAAAAGGGTGTGCAGCGACCGGTGCTG
>SXJQ01000315.1 GCA_005779345.1 Actinomycetota bacterium | reverse complement strand
GGTGTGATGTTCGGATCCCCGGAGACCACCCCCGGTGGTCGGGCCCTCAAGTTCTACAGCTCGGTCCGGCTCGACATCCGCCGGGTCGAGACGATCAAGGACGGTGCCGAGATGATCGGCAACCGTGCCCGGGTGAAGGTGGTGAAGACCAAGGTCAGTCCGCCGTTCCGACAGGCGGAGTTCGACATCATGTACGGCAAGGGCATCAGCCGCGAGGGTTCACTGCTCGACGTGGGTGTGGATCTCGGCATCGTCAAGAAGTCGGGTGCCTGGTTCACCTATGAGGGCGAACAGCTCGGGCAGGGCCGCGAGAAGGTCAAGCTGTTCCTCTCGGAGAACCCCGATCTCATGATCGAGATCTCCGAGCGGATTCGGATCGCCTCGGGGATCGACGACCTCGGTGAGGTCGACCTCTCCGAGTTGCCCGAGGAGGCCGAGATCGGTGTCGACGCGGACTGAGTGTCGCCACCGCCGACGGGCGCACTGACGCGGTTCGCGCCTGACGCGAAGCGAACCATGACGAGGGGGGTGGCCGCGGACGGCCACCCCCCTCGCTCGTCCCGGGGGAGGTGGGGGCTCACCCGGGCGACGTCCCTTCAGAATACCGACGATGCGGTCGTCGCGCTGCTCGGCCCGGCCGCAACTCCGCAGCGCCCTTCACAGCGCTCCGCGCAGGGTGGTCACGACCCCCGCGGTGCCCACGACGATCAGCACGACGATGCGAAACCAAGCCGTCGGGATGCGGTGGCGGAATCGGCGGGCAACGATGTTTCCCGCCAGAATTCCGGGGAAGAGGACCGCGCTGAGGAGCAGGTGCCAGCCCCGCACGTCGCCGCTCGTGGCCGCGACCGAGGCCGAAACGATGCCGCCCATCGCGAACATCGTGGCGAGCGTCGGACGCACGACCCAGGCCGGTGCGTGTTGGTAGAGCAACGCGAGCGGCGGACCGTCGATGCCCGCGACCGTCCCGGTGATGCCCGTGGCGAGCCCGGCGGGAATCTGGGTCCGGCCGCGGCGAGGGATCTCGGGGGCGAGCGCGGTGACCACGGTCGCGGCAATCACCGACAGGCCGACGAACAAGAGGCGCCGATCGCCCGTCAGTACGTGGAGCAGCCAGAGCCCGACGAGCGTCCCGGGGAGGCGCCCGGCGGTCATCGCCCGCACGCCCGGCCAGTCGATGTGGTCGCGTTCGTGCCAGGCCATCAGCAACGACATCGGCGTCCCGAGGAGGAACATGGCTCCGGGGACCGCGGCGGGCTCGAGCAGTGCAATCGCGGGCACCGCGACGAGGTTCAACCCGAAGCCCACCGACCCTTGGACGAACCCGCCGGCGAACACCACGGCGAGGGCGATCGCGAGCTCCAAGCCGGTCAGGTGCACGAAGCGGGCAGGCTAGGGCCCGGTTCGTGCACCGCCCGCTTCGTAGACTGGCCGATCATGTCGGAGCCCCGCCGCTACTACATCCGCACCTACGGATGCCAGATGAACGAGCACGACAGTGAGCGGGTCGCGGGGCTGCTGGCCGAACGCGGCATGGTCGCCGCGAGCGGCCTCGACGATGCCGACGTCATCGTGATGAACACCTGCTGCATCCGCGAGAACGCCGACAACCGCCTGTACGGCGAACTCGGACGCCTCAAGGCGCTGAAGGACGTCCGGCCCGACCTCCAGATCGCGGTCGGGGGGTGCCTCGCCCAGAAGGACCGAGACCTGATCGTCGCGCGCGCCGGCCACGTCGACGTCGTGTTCGGGACGCACAATCTCGCGCACGCCCCCGAACTCCTCGAACGCAGCAGCATCGAAGGTCCGATCGTCGAGATCCTCGAGGAGCACGAGGCATACCCGTCGGCCCTGCCCGCACTCCGCGAACTCGACCACGCGGCCTGGATCACGATCCAGATCGGCTGCGACAACACCTGTGCGTTCTGCATCGTCCCGTCGGTGCGCGGGCGCGAAGTGAGCCGGCGCACCGGCGACATCGTGCACGAGATCGAGGAACTCGCACGCGACGGCGTGGTCGAGGTCACGCTGCTCGGGCAGAACGTCAATTCCTACGGCCGGGATCTCGGTGCCGGGCAGTTCCGTCCGCAGTTCGCCGACCTGTTGCGCGCGGTCGACGCGATCGACCGCATCGAGCGTGTGCGCTTCACCTCTCCGCACCCCAAGGATCTGCGTCCCGAGACGATCGCGGCGATGGCCGAGTGCCCATCGGTCTGCGAGCACCTCCACCTCCCGATCCAGTCCGGGAGCGACCGGGTGCTCGCCCGCATGCATCGCGGGTACACGGCGGATCGGTACCTGGAGCGGCTCGCCGCCGCGCGTGCCAGGGTCGGCGATCTCGCCGTCACGACCGACATCATCGTCGGGTTCCCCGGCGAGACCGCCGCCGACTTCGACCAGACGCTCGCGGTGGCCGAAACCGCGGACTACGACAACACGTACACGTTCGTCTTCTCGCCGCGGCCTGGTACCGAGGCCGCGGAGTACGTCGACGACTTCGTCGCCGCCGACGTGTGCGCGGCGCGGATGGACCGGCTCGTCGAGGTCGTCGAACGCAGCGCGCTCGCGCGGCACCAGGCGCGGGTCGGCATCGTCGAGGAGGTCCTCGTCGAGGGTCCGTCGAAGAAGGACCCGAGCGTGCTCTCGGGGCGCACCCGCCAGAACAAGCTGACCCACGTTCGTGCCGAGGCGAGCGCGGGCGACGTGCTCGCGGTGCGGATCACCTCGGCGGCGCCCCATTTCTTGCGCGGCGAACTCGTCGACGTGGTGCGACGGGCACGTCGCCCGCGCACGCGCCTCGCGTTCGAGGTGGTCTGACCTGCACCTCGCGATCGTCGGACCCACCGCGACCGGCAAGAGCGCGCTCGCGCTCGCGCTCGCCGCGCGCCGACCCGACGTCGAGATCGTCTCGCTCGACTCGATGCAGGTCTACCGCGGGATGGACGTCGGTACGGCCAAGCCCACCGTCGCCGAACTCGGCCGTTGCGTGCACCACCTCGTCGACGTCGCCGATCCCGACGAGGAGTGGTCGGTCCGGCGCACCCAGCAGCTCGCCCGTGCAGCAGTCGCCGATATCGAGGCCCGCGGCCGACGAGCGATCCTCGTCGGCGGGACCGGGCTCTACGTCCAGGCCGTCGTCGACGCATTCGAGTTCCCGGGCGAAGACCTCGTGGTGCGCGCCGAACTCGACGCCCAGACCGCGCGTCCGGGCGGGCTCGCCATGGCGTGGCGCGAGCTGCGAGCCGCCGATCCGATCGCGGCGGAGCGGATCGACGAACACAACCAGCGCCGTATCGTCCGCGCGCTCGAGGTGATCCGGATCACGGGCAGGCCGTTCTCGTCGTTCGGTCCCGGTGTCTTCGGCGGTCCCAGTGTCTTCGGCGCCCCCGGCGATCCGGGGGAGGTGGCGAACCCGACCGCGTTCGCGGTGCGTCTCGTCGGGCTGTGGTCGACCCGCAACGAACTCGCTGTGCGGATCGCCGATCGGGTCGCGGCGATGCGCGCCGCGGGTCTCGTCGACGAGGTCGCCCGGCTCGCCGCCGGTCCGTGGGCGCGCAGCGCGCGTCAGGCGATCGGCTACAAGGAGATCGCCGGCGCGCTCGACAACGCGACGTCGCTCGACGACGCGTTCGCGCTCGTCGAACGTCGCACCCGGAGCTTCGCTCGCCGGCAACGGATGTGGTTCCGGCGC
>SXJQ01000314.1 GCA_005779345.1 Actinomycetota bacterium | reverse complement strand
GTATTTCGCGGACCTGCCTGCCGAATGAGCGCTCCGTGGTGACCAGGCGAACTCGGCGCCGAGCCCGACCCGCGATCGGCCGCGCCCGTAGCCTGGGGGGATGACCGACGACGTGCTCGTACTCGAGGACCGACGCCCCGACGGGGTCGTGCTCCTCACGCTCAACCGCCCGCCGATGAACCCGCTGTCGCAGGCGCTGCTCGCGGCGATCACGGAGACCGCCCGTCGCCTGGCCGAGGATGCCGACATCAAGGCCGTGGTGATCCCCGGGAGCGACAAGGCATTCGCCGCGGGTGCCGACGTCAAGGAGTTCGAACCCAACGCGCGCGCGGCGCGCCGTGTGGCCAATGGGTTCCGCGATGCGGGCGACGCGGTGTCGGCGATCCCGCGGCCGGTGATCGCCGCGATCCGCGGCTACGCACTCGGGGGTGGCCTCGAACTCGCGATGGCGTGCGACTACCGGATCGCGTCGGAGTCGGCGCGCGTCGGCCAGCCCGAGATCCTGCTCGGCATCATCCCCGGCGGTGGCGGCACCCAGCGTCTCGCCCGACTCGTCGGTCCCTCGCGCGCGAAGGAGATGATCTGGTCGGGGCGTCAGGTGCGCGCCGAGGAGGCGCTCGCGATGGGCCTCGTCGACGAGGTCGTCGCGGCCGACGATGTCGTCGAGCACGCACTCGCGTTCGCGTCTCGGCTCGCGGCGGGTGCGGTCGTGGCCATGGGGCTCGCCAAGCGTGCGATCGACGACGGCATCGACCGGGCGCTCGCGCAGGGACTCGACCTCGAGGCCGCAGCGTTCGCCGAGAGCTTCGATACCGCCGACGCCGCGATCGGCATAGCGAGCTTCAACGAACACGGCCCCGGCAAGGCCGACTTCACCGGTCGCTGAGCCGCGGCCGGCACGGGCGAGACGTCGCGTTCGCGACGCGGTTCAGCGCGGCAGGGCCGCGTCGATCGTGGCCTCGACCACCGCGCGGCGATCGTTGCCCCAGGGCAGTGGGAACACGGTCGGCACGTCGACACCGCCGTCGACGTAGGCCTGCACCTGGTCGCGGACATGGGCTGCGTCGCCCATGATCTGCACACCGTCGACCCACGCGTCGCTGATCGCGGCGACCGCACCGTCGCGGTCGCGCGCGTCCCACCGGGCGCGCATCTCGTCGACCGAATCGGCGTAGCCCGCGCGGCGGAAATTGTCGGCGTACGCGTCGACGACCGCGTAGCTGAAGAGGTCCTTGCGCGCGGCTTCGGCGTACCGGTCGCGGTCGGTGACACCGCAGTGGATGAACGCGTGGATGCGCGCCGATCCACCGGCGCGAACGTGCGCGACCGACTCGGCGACGTGTGCCGCCGGCAGATAGTTCAACAAGACACCGTCGGCGATCTCGCCCGCGAGCTTCAGCATTCCCGGGTTGAGCGCGCCGATGACGATCTTGGGGGTGCGTTCGCTCGCGCGCAGGCCGAGGCGGAACCGCTTCACCGTGTAGAAGTCGCCGCTGAAGCTCACGCTCTCACCGGTGAGGCATTCACGCACGAGCGCGACGTATTCGCGCACCTGCGCGAGCGGCCGATTGCCGTACGTCGTGCCGTGCCACTGGGCGGCGACCGCCGGTGAGCTGATCCCGATGCCGAGGAACACGTAGCGGTCGGGCGCGAGTTGTTGGAGCGTCGCGGCCGCCATCGCCGCGAGCGGTGGCGTGCGCAACTGGAGTGCGAGCACGCCCGTACCGAGCCCGAGCGTCGGCGCGACCTGCGATGCGGCACCGAGGATCGAGAAGGCCTCGCTCGCGTTCGCCTCCGCGACCCAGAACGACGAGTACCCGGCGGATTCGGCCGCACGCGCGACGTCGAGCTGGAAGCCCGCACCGAGGGTCTGCACGCCCGCGGCGCTGACGGCGTACGACGGTGATTCGTTCATGCGGTCATCCTGCCAGAGTGGTTCGCGGGTCGGGTCGCATCGTCAGGCCGTGCCCACGCAACGCGTCTCCAAGCGTCGCAGGTTGCCACGCCAGATGCGCTTCAGGATCGGCCGGGCGACGAGTGCGCCGATCGGCCCGCCGAGCCACCACGGGAACGACAGCTTTTCGACCCAGGTGAACCGGGTCGCGCCGCGGCGCGTTCGGCGCAACGTGAACCGCCCGCGGCCGGTCACGACGCCGGCGTGCTCGATGCCCATCGTGTGGCGCGGTTCCCACTCGGTGATGCGCATCGTGTCGGTGAGGCGGAACGGCCCGACCTTGGTGAGGCACTCGAACTCGGTGCCGACCCCGCGGGTGCGGGCGGTCGTGAAGACGATCCGCTCGGCGTCGGCCATCCACTCGACATGGGTCTCGATCGGCTCGATCACGTCCCAGATCCGCGCCGGCGTCGCGGCGATGTCGATGGAGACCCTGAGGCGCATCCCCGATTGTCGCGCACCCGATGATCGTCGCGGGTCGGCGCCGGGCCTAGCCTCGCCTCGTGTCGGTGCGATTCGTGATCATCGGAGGCGGGCCCGCGGGCAACACCGCTGCCACCGTCGCCGCGACGCTCGGCGCCGAGGTCACGCTCATCGAGCGCGACATCGTCGGCGGCGCCGCGCACCTCTGGGACTGCATCCCGAGCAAGGCGATGATCGCCACCGGTGGCGAACTCGCCGAGATCGATCGCGCCCGGGCGATGGGCCTCGCCGCCGAGGGCCGGCTCGACTTCCCGGCGCTCAAGGAGCGGGTCGCGTCGATCGAGTCGCGGCTCCACGAGTCGGTGCGCTCGCTGCTCGAGAGCCAGGGCGTCCGCATGCTGCACGGCACCGGCCGGATGATCTCGCCGTACTCGGTCGTGGTCACGACCGAGGCGGGCGAGGAGGAGATCGACGCCGACGCGATCCTGCTCGCCCCCGGCAGCCGCCCCCGGATCCCCGAGTGGGCGCCGATCGACGGCGAGCGCGTGCTCATCACGCGCCACGCCTACCCGCCGCCCGAGATCCCCGAGCACCTCGTCGTGATCGGTTCGGGCGTCACGGGCGTGGAGTTCACCCACATGTTCTCGACCCTCGGCTCCGAGGTCACCCTGGTGGTGTCGCGCCAGCAGGTCCTCCCGGCCAAGGACCCCGAGGTCGCGGCGGTGCTCGAGGAGGAGTTCATGCGTCGCGGCGTCAAGCTCTTGAAGGGCGCGCGTGCGCAGACGATCCGTCGCGACGGCGATCGGATCTTCGTCGCGTGCGACGACGGACGCGCCGTCGAGGGCTCCCACGCGCTGTTGTGCATCGGCTCGGTGCCGAACAGCGACGGCCTCGGGTGCGACGCGGCGGGCGTCGTCGTCGACGACCGCGGGTACGTACCGGGCAACCGTCACTGCCAGACCAACGTGGCGCACATCTACTCGGCGGGCGACATCTCGGGTCGGCTGCCGTTGTCGAGCGTGGCCTCGACCCAGGGCCGCAAGATCGCCGAGCACGTGATGGGGCTCACCGCGGTCGCGCACCGCCATCTCGACTACGACAAGGCCGCCTCCGCGATCTTCACCGAACCCGAGATCGCCGACGTCGGTCTCGCCGAGGCCGAGGCGTTCGCGGCCGGCCGCAAGCTCCGTGTGACGAAGGTGCCGTTCTCGTCGAACGCGAAGGCGCTCATCATGGGCGATCCGCGCGGGTTCGTGAAGGTGCTCTCCGACCCCGCGACCGGCGTGGTGCTCGGCGGTTCGATCGTGGGTCGCAATGCCGCCGAGTTGATCTCGGTGATCGCACTCGCCGTCGCCAATCGCTTGACGGTGAGCGACATCGTGGATTCGCTCCTCGTTCACCCGGCGCTCGCGGAGTCACTCGCCGAAGCCGCCTCCTAGATCCATGGCGCGGGCGCTCGTCACCGGGGCGGCGGGTTTCGTCGGCAGCCACCTGTGCGAGGCGCTGCGCGAGCGAGGCGACGAGGTCGTCGGCGTCGACTGCTTCACTCCCTACTACGAGCGGTCGCAGAAGGACGCGAATGCCGTCGCGGTGCGCGCGGCCGGCGTCGAGTTGATCGAGGCTGACCTGCGCGTCGCCGACCTCGCCGCGTTGGTCGACGGGGTCGATGTCGTCTACCACCAGGCCGGCCAGCCCGGTGTGCGACTCTCGTGGAGCGACGGGTTCGCCGAGTACGTGGAACACAACGTGCTCGTGACGCAACGCCTGCTCGAGGCGGTGCGCGGCGGCGCGGTCAGGCGGTTCGTGTATGCGTCGAGTTCGTCGGTGTACGGCAACCAGCCGCGCTATCCCACCCGCGAGACCGACCTCCCCGCGCCGCACAGCCCGTACGGGGTCACCAAGCTCGCCGCCGAGCACCTCTGCGGGCTCTACGCCGCGAATCACGGTGTCGCGACCGTGTCGCTCCGCTATTTCACGGTGTTCGGGCCGCGGCAGCGACCCGACATGTCGATCCACCGTCTCTGCGAGGCCGCGCTCGCCGCCACCGCCTTTCCGCGTTACGGCGACGGTCGCCAGGTGCGCGAGTTCACCTACGTCGCCGACATCGTCGCCGCGAATCTCGCGGCGGCCGACACCGACGTCGCACCGGGGACGTTCCTCAATGTCGCGGGTGGGTCCGAGATCACGCTCGCCGCCCTCATCGCACTCGTCGCGGAGTTGGCCGGCAGCGAGATCGCCATCGATGAGCAACCGGCGATGCCCGGCGACTCGCTCCGTAACGGTGGCGCGATCGATCGCGCCCGCGAACTCTTCGGCTGGGCGCCGGCCGTGTCATTGCGCGACGGCATCGCCGCGCAGCTCGCCTGGCACCGCGCGCTGCGCGACGCCGACCGCTCGCCCGCGACCTGACTCGGGCGCGCCGACGAACGCGATCAGACCGCGAGCGAGCCGCGCACGACGGTCACCGCGCGACCGCGGAGCAACACCCGATCGCCGTCGATCTCGCACTCGACGCGGCCGCCGCGCGCGCTCACCTGATGGCCGGTGACGAGCTTCGAGCCGAGGCGCTCGGCCCACAACGGCGCGAGCACGCAGTGCGCCGACCCCGTGACGGGATCCTCCTCGATCCCCGCCCCGGGAGCGAAGTAGCGCGACACGAAGTCGGCGCAGGCTCCACCGACATCGTGGCCTGCATCGACATCGCCGGCAGCGGTCACGATGATCCCGTGGCGGCCGTACGCGCGCAACGCGGCGTGGTCGGGGCGCAGGTCGCGGACGGTCTCGGGGTCGGCGAACACCGCCACCTCGTAGCCCTCGGCGTGGGACCACATTTCGTCGGGCGCCGCTCCGAGCGCGGCGACGAGTGCCTCGGAGCACGCGACCCGTGCCGGTGGACGCGACGGGAAGTCGAGTTCGATGCGATCGCCGACGAACCGGGCCGCGAGCGCGCCCGAGCGCGTGTGGAACACGACCGTCGTGTCGTCGGCCGCGCCACCCGCCTCGCGCAAGACGTGCGCCGACGCGAGCGTCGCGTGCCCGCAGAGGTCGACCTCGACGCTCGGCGTGAACCACGACAGGTCGAACGTGTCGTCGGGGCGCGACGACACGAACGCGGTCTCGCTGAGGTTCATCTCGGCGGCGACCGCCTGGCACCACTCGGGCGGCGCGGGTGCGTCGAGGATGACCACGGCGGCCGGGTTGCCGGCGAACGCGCGGTCGGTGAATGCGTCGACGACGAAGAGGGGGTGGGCCATGGGGTCGCCTCCGTTGCCCGGCGAGCTATTCGATGACCGCGAGGACGTCGCCGGTGCCGACACTCTGGCCGGCCTCGACGCGGATCTCCTTGATCGTCCCTGCGGTTTCGGCCGCGATGTTGTTCTCCATCTTCATGGCTTCGAGCACGACGAGGTTCTGGCCGACCTCGACGGTGTCGCCTGCGCTGACGAGGACCTTGACGATGGTGCCCTGCATCGGCGCGCTGATCGTGCCCGATCCGCCGCCGCCCCCCGCGCTGCCGCGTGCGACCTTGGGGCGGGCCCGACCGGTGCCGGGGCTCGGCGGCGCATGGTGCGCGACGTCGGGGACCCAGACCTTGACCTCGAAGCGCTTGCCGTTGACCTCGACGGGGAGCGTGCGCTCCACGAGCGGTGCCGGCGGGGCTTCGGAGGCAGTTGGATCGGCGGTGGCCACGGGGGCATCGGGACCGCCGGCGAACAGCGACGGGTCGAGCGCGGTCTCGACCCACTTGGTGCTGTGCTCGACCGCCGCGAAGTCGGGATGGCCGACCATCGGGAGGTGCGCGGCGATCGTGGTCTTCACGCCGGCGATCTCGAACTCGCGCAACGCGCGGAGGGTCCGGGCGATCGCCTCGCGACGCGTCGGGGCCCACACGACGAGCTTGCCCACGAGGTTGTCGTAGTACTGGCTGATCTCGTCGCCCTCGTGATAGCCGCCGTCCCAGCGCACGCCCGGCCCCGACGGGACGCGCAAACGCTCGAGCCGCCCGGGCGAGGGGAGGAAGCCCTTGGCCGGGTCTTCGGCGTTGATGC
>SXJQ01000313.1 GCA_005779345.1 Actinomycetota bacterium | reverse complement strand
GCGGGGTCCTCGATCGCTTCGACGGCATGTTGTTCTCGATGCCGATCGTGTACTTCCTCGCGATCTTCCTGCTCTACACCTGACCGCGCGACCTCCGACGGCTTCCGTTGAGCAGTCCGGCGTGCGGAGCACGCCGGACCGCTCAACGAAGATGGGATGGGGAAGCTGGATCGGGGGGAGATGCGGGCGGCGCGACGGGGTGGGTGGTCGTCGCGCCCGTAACCTGTGCGCATGGCGCGTCGGCGGGTGGTGATCCTCGGCTCCACGGGGTCGATCGGGACCCAGGCACTCGACGTCATCGCCCGTCACCCCGACGACTACGAGGTCGTCGCCCTGGCCGCGGGCCGCAACACCGAGTTGCTCGCCACGCAGGCCGCGGCATTCGGCATCGCGGCCGAGCGTGCCATCAGCGGTGCCGACGGCGACACGCTCGCCGAACTCGCGGCGCTCGACGACGCCGACGTCGTGCTCAACGCGGTCGTCGGTTTCGCGGGGCTGCCCGCGACCATCGGCGCGTTGCGCGCCGGCAAGCGGCTCGCGCTCGCGAACAAGGAGAGCCTGATCGCGGGCGGCCCGGTCGTCCAGAAGGCCCGCACCGAGGGCGGCGGTGAGATCGTCCCCGTCGATTCGGAGCACTCGGCGCTCTACCAATGTCTGCGTTCGGGCCGCACCGCCGAGGTCGCGCGGCTCATCGTCACCGCGAGCGGCGGGCCGTTTCGCGGCCGAACCCGCGCGGAACTCGAACACGTCACCGTCGAACAGGCCCTCGCGCACCCGACCTGGAGCATGGGCGCCAAGATCACGATCGACAGCAGCACGCTCATCAACAAGGGCCTCGAGGTGATCGAGGCCCACGAGCTGTACGGGTTCGACTACGACCGCATCGACGTGGTCGTCCACCCGCAGTCGGTGATCCACGGCATGGTCGAATTCCACGACGGTGCGACGATCGCGCAGCTGTCGATGCCCGACATGCGCCTGCCGATCGGGCTCGCACTCGGCGCGCCGGCGCGCCTCGCCGAACCGTTCGGCGCGATCGACTGGACGACACTGTCGTCGCTCACGTTCGAACCGCCCGACCTCGACACGTTCCGCGGTCTCGCGCTCGCGTACGCCGCGGGTCGGGCGGGCGGCACGGCGCCCGCCGCGTTGTCGGGTGCGAACGAGATCGCGGTGGAGGCATTCCTCGCGGGCGGCTTGGCGTGGACCGCGATCGCGGAGGTCGTCGACGACGTGCTCCAGTTCGGGGCCGGTCCCGCCGACGACGTAGCCGACGTACTGGAGGCCGACCGCCTCGCGCGCGAGCGCGCCCGGGCATCGGTCGAGCGGAGGATCGCGTGAAGGACCCCCTGGACGACCTGTCGATCGAGGTGCGGCAGGTGGTCGCCGGGATCGCCGTGTTCGCGGCCGCCGCCGTCGCGCTCGTGGTCGTGAACCCGACGCTCGCGGGAACGATCGGCGTGTTGTTGTTCTTCTTCGTGTTCATGATCGGCCTGCACGAACTCGGCCACTTCGTGATGGCCAAGCGCGCGGGCATGAAGGTCACCGAGTTCTTCATCGGATTCGGTCCGCGACTGTGGTCGGTGCAACGTGGCGAGACCGAGTACGGGATCAAGGCGATCCCGCTCGGCGGCTACTGCAAGATCATCGGGATGACGAACCTCGACGACATCGATCCGGCCGACGAACCGCGCGCGTACCGGTCGAAGGGTTGGTGGGGCAAGGTCAGCACCGTGGTCGCCGGACCGGTCACCCACTTCGCACTCGCCATCCTTCTCGTGTACGTGGTGCTCGTCGGTGCCGGCGACTACAGCGAACGCGAGACGACGACCACGATCGATCGGGTCAGCACCGAGATCCTCCGCCACGACGCCGCTGGCGAGGTCGTAGAGCGGATCGAGGGACCGGCGTACGCGGCCGGGCTCCGCACAGGAGATCGTGTCCTCGCGGTCGACGGCGACGCGATCGCCGACTGGGACGAGATGGTCGAGATCTTCGAGACGAGCCCCGGCGCGACATTGGCGGTCGAGGTCGATCGCGGCGGCGCGCGTCGTACCTTCGACGTGGAGTTGCTGACTGCCTATCTCGATCCGGTCACCGGCGAGAAGGTGCTCGACGAGCCCGAGGGCGCGACGAAGGTCGGGTTCGCGGGCCTCGAGCCCGACATCTTCGTTCCTTCGGTGTCGGCGTTCGATGCGTTGGGGCTCGCTCCCGCGCGGACGCTCGCGTATACCGGCGACACGATCGGCGGGCTCGGGCACATCTTCTCGCCCGCCGGCCTGGGGGAGTACCTCGACAACTTCGGTTCCGATGGCGACTCCGGCGGCAACCAGACCCGCTTCGTGTCGCCGATCGGTTTCGGCAAGGTCGCCAACGACGCGGTGCGGGCAGGCTGGGTCTCGGTCTTCTCGTTGCTGATCGCGATCAACCTGTTCGTCGGCCTCCTCAACCTGTTGCCCTTGTTGCCGTTCGACGGCGGCCACATCGCGGTCGCGAGCTACGAGGCGATCGCCTCGCGGGTGCGCGGCCGGCGGGTCCGGGTCGATTTCGCCAAGCTCGTCCCCGTGATGGTCGCGACCCTGTCGATCCTGGCCTTCATCTTCTTGTCGAGCCTCTTCCTCGACCTCGCGAACCCCGCCGACTCGCCCTTCTGAGGTGTTCGCCGCGCGCCGGGACGCGTCCGCGAGCGCGACCGGCACGAACCGGTTACTCTGCCGCGCGGACGCGGCGCCGGCGGGATGGCGCTGCGGAGACGGGGGGGCGGATCATGAGGACACCTGCGCACGAAAGCGGTTCGGCGCGACTTCGGTTCGAGCCGGAGCGGGCGCACACCCGCGGAGGCGCGCGCCGGACACTCGCTGCAGTCGCCGCGGCGGTCGTCGTCAGCGTCGGCGCGCCGGCGATCGGCGCCCACGCGCTGATCACGAGTTGGACGGGCGCGGCCGTGAACGTCGCCGCGCCGCCGTCGCTGCGCGTCGGTCAGTTCGAGTCGAACACGGTGATGGCCGCGATCGAAGAAGCCCAGAACGTGACGCTCGCTTCCGATCTGCGCGTCGACATCACCCAGGTCGGTACGTACAGCACGGTCGCGTCGCTCGAGACCGCGTCGTTCGTCACTGCGGGCACGAAGGTCGACAGCCACATCCTCCACGCGGACCCGGTCGCGAACGCCGAGGTCACGTTCGAGGGCACCGTCACGTTCGCGAGCGACATCATCGGGATCGCCGCGACGCGGGCGACGCTCGGCACCAGCGACGTGCTGGGCGCGCCGGGCACGCTCTACCCCGGAGGGTCGTCGGGTCGCGAGGCCGAGTTCACCGGCAATTCCGGCGCCGACATCGTCGTGCTGCCCGACCACCGCACGGTGCAGGTCCGCCTCCACGTCGCCGGAGCGAACGACCAGGTCCGGATCATCACCGCGGGCAACGCCCCTGCCGTCGTTTCGGCCGGCGGACCGTACGTCGCGAGCGAAGGCACCGCCGTCGTGCTCGCGGGCAGCGTGTCCGATGCCGATGGTGACGTGCTCACCCAGTCCTGGACCGCGACGTGGACCGGCGACCCCGGCACCGTGTGTTCACTCACCAGTGCCGCGACGCTGACGCCATCGTTGTCGTGCACCGACGACGCGCTCGTCACGACCACGCTGTCGGTCAGCGACGGCGTGAACCCGACCCAGACCTCGACCGCGCAGGTGACGGTGGGCAACGTCGCGCCGACGCCCGGCACTCTGACCGTCCCGAACGTCGCCGTGCCGCTCGGCACGCCGGCCGACCTCACGCTCGACTTCGCCGACGCGGGAACCAACGACACGCACACCACGACGATCTCGTGGGGCGACACCACATCGTCGATGGGTGTCGTGAACGAGGCGAGCGGGGCCGGCATCGTGACCGACGCGCACACCTACGTGCTGCCGGGCCTGTACACGGCCACCGTCACGTTGTCCGACGACGACAACGGGACCGCGACCGGCACCGCCCAGATCCTCGTCGACGGGCCGCCCGCGGCCGACGCCGGCGGGCCGTACGCGGGTTCCGAAGGCTTGCCGACGACGCTCGCCGGCACCGCGATCGATCCCGAGGGCGACCCACTCGTGGTCGGGTGGACGTTCACGCCCGGCGCGACCGATCCCGGCGCGAGTTGCGCGGCGTCGGGCGCCGACACGCTCACGCCCAGCCTCACGTGCGACGACGACGCGGTCGTGGTGGCCGACCTCGCAGCCAACGACGGCGTGAATCCGGCGGTCGTCTCCTCGACCGTCGTGGCCGTCGCCAACGAAGCGCCGCTGCTCGGCGTGTTGTCGGCACCGACCGGCCCGATCGCGGTCGGTGCAGCGGTGAGCGTGCTCGCACCGTTCACCGACGACGGCGCGAACGACACGCACACCGGCACCGTCGACTGGGGCGACCTCACCGCCTCGGCCGCGAGCATCAGCGAGGCCGCCGGTTCGGGCGCGTTGGGCGCGAGCCACGCCTACGCAGCTCCCGGGATCTACACGATCGTCGTGACGCTCGAAGACGACGACCTCGGCTCCGACGTGCGGACCGCGACGGTCGTCGTCAACAGTCCGCCCACCGCCTCGACGGGCGGGCCCTACGCGGGCACCGAGGGCGCGGCGCTCGCGCTGTCGGGGAGCGCGCTCGACCTCGATGGCGACGCGCTCACGATCTCGTGGTCGTTCGCCGTGACCGGCGCGCCCGGCACGGTCTGTTCGCCGATCGGTGCCGGTACCCTCACGCCGACACTCACCTGCAACGACGACGCCTCGGTGGTCGCGACGCTCACGGTGTCCGATGGCGTGAACCCGGCGGTCACCGACGCGACGACGATCACCGTCGGCAACGCGTCGCCGCTCTCGGCGGGCGCGGTCGGGTCGGCCGACACTGCACCGAACGGGAGCACCGTCTCGGTCGGTCTCGCCTTTGCCGACGACGGTACGAACGACTCGCACACCGCGACGATCGACTGGGGTGACAGCACGATCGACACCGTCCCGGTGATCAGCGCGGTGGGTTCGGGCACGGTGAGCGGCTCGCACGTCTACACGGTGTCGGGTCTCTACACGATCACCGTGACCGTCACCGACGACGACGGCGCCACCACGGTTCAGACCACGAACGTCGTGATCAACGGAGCACCGACGGCTGGTGCGGGAGGCCCCTACTCCGGCGTCGAAGGTGCTCCGGTGACGCTCAATGGGACAGCGAGCGACCCCGACATCGATGTCTTGGCAACCTCGTGGTCCTACACCATCGTCACGGCCGACGTCGGAACCGCGTGTTCGCTCGTCGACGCGACGACACTCACCCCGACCCTCACGTGCGACGACGACGCGCTCGTCGACGTGACCATCACGGTCGACGACGGCGTGAACCCGATCGTGGTCGACTCGGTCTCGGTCGACATCGAGAACGGCGATCCCGCGGTGGCGGCTCCCACAGTGGCGCCGAACCCGGTAGCGCTCGGTTCGGCGGTCGCGTTGGCGACGACGTTCACCGACCCGGGCCTGAACGACAACCACACCGCGACCATCCGGTGGGGCGACACCGCCGTGGATCCGGGTGCGGTCACCGAGATCCCGGGTTCGGGCAGCGTCACCGGTGGGCACACCTACGCCGCGGCGGGGACCTACGACGTCGAGGTCGTCGTCAACGACAAGGACGGCGGGACGAACCTCGCCACGGTCGCGGTGGTCGTGAACGCGCCGCCGAGTGTCGATGCCGCCGGGCCGTACAGCGGCCTCGAAGGTGTTCCGCTGCCGCTCGCCGGCACCGCGGTCGACCCCGACGGCGATCCGCTCGCGCTGTCGTGGTCGTTCGATGTGGCGATCGACGCCGGCGGGACCTGCACCATGTCGGGGACCGCCACGCTCGTGCCGTCGATCACCTGCAACGACGACGCGACGATCACCGCGACCTTGACCGCGGACGACGGCGTGAACGCGCCCGTCACCGACATCGCGACCGTCGCGATCGCGAATCAGGCGCCCGGCATCGGCCTCGTGACCGTTCCGGCCACGCCGGTTCCGGTCGGGACGTCGATCAGCGCGCTGACCACGTTCGTCGAGCCCGGCGCGAACGACACGCACACCGCCTCCGTCAGTTGGGGCGACGCGACGAGTTCGACCGGGGTCGTCACCGAGACGGCCGGCAACGGTTCCGTCGCGGCGACGCACAGCTACGCCGTCGCCGGGACCTATTCGGTCGCGGTGACGATCGTCGACGACGACACCGGCACGGTCACGGGCACGGCGATCTCGCGGGTCACCGTGTTCGACGGCAGCAGCGGGTTCGTCACCGGTGGCGGCTGGATCAACTCGCCGTCGGGCGCCTACACGCCGAACAACCCGAACGACGCGAACCTCGTCGGTCGCGCGGAATTCGGATTCGTCGCGCGGAAGCGGCTGAGCGACCCGCTCCCGACGGGGAGCACCGAGTTCCAGTTGCGGATCCGCAGCGCGCACTCCGGTCGTGACGACGGGCGCGACGACGACCGCGACGGCCACGACGACGATGGCTACGGCGACGACGGCCGCTGCCGTGACGGCCGCCGCGACGACGGCTGGTCACGGGCGGCGAGCTTCAACTTCAAGTCGACCGGATACCAGTCGCTGCTCGTCACCGACAACAACACCAAGGCGCTGTACCAGGGCACCGGCAAGGTGAACGGGGTCGCGGGGTACGAGTTCCTCGTGTCGGTCATCGACGGCCGCAAGACCCGCACACCCGACCGGTTCCGGATCAAGGTGTGGAACTCGGCGACCGGCGAGGTGCTCTATGACAATATGTCCGGCGCCCCGAACGACGCCGCGGCCACGACCCCGGTGTCGAGCGGTTCGATCGTGATCCACTGAGGCGTGATCCACTGAGGCGTGATCCACTGAGGCGGCGCAACTCCTTGACCGGCCTGCTCCGGCCCGGCGATACTGGACGGTAAGTATCTTCGGGAAGGGGTGGGTCGATCAGGGAGGATTCCCTCGTTCGGCCGCGCGTCGAAACGGGTCTGGGGGAGCGGGGCATGCGCCGAAGGTCGTCGATCGCGCTCGTCGCGTTGCTCGTCCCGATCGGTTTCGCGATCGGTGCCGGCGACGACGCCGGCGCACACGTGCAGACGACCGTGCAGGCCTTCCAGTGCACGGCGTACCCCGACACGTCGTTCGCGGGCCCCCAGGACGCCGACCAGACGCTCACGTTCAAGGTCACCGCTCCCGACAACGTGGTGTCGGGGAGCAACTTCGTCGTCGCGGTGACGATGGACCCCGTCGTGATCCCCGCGGACTTCGGCGGGAACACGGTCAACAACATCCGCGGCATCTCGCTCAAGGTGCCCGTGCCGGGGAACGCGACCTTCCAGAGCGTGGCGCTGTCGGGTTCGACCGCCGGATGGTCGGCTTCGCACTCGTCGGGAGTCATCACGCTGTCGAGCAGCGGCATTTACGGCGGCAATACCGTGGTGACCCCGCCGACGGTCAACGTCACCCTCACCGCGTCGGGCGCGTTGTTCAGCAGCGTCGTGATGCGTCACGGCGGGAACCCGCCGTTCAACGAGGCGAACCCCGGCAACCCGTCGTACCAGTTGACCGCGAACGTCAACGCTCCTGTCATCGGGGCGCTCGACGTGTTCGTGAAATGCTTCGCCGACGGCAGTCCACCCGCCGCGCTGCACACCACGCTCATCGTCCCGCCCGACACGACCGCGCCGTCGATCGCGATCACCTCACCCGTCAATGGCGGGACGTACGCGTTGGGCAGCACCGTGCTCGCCGACTACGCCTGCACCGACGACGCGCTCGGCACCGGCGTCGCCACTTGTTCCGGCCCCGTCGCCGACGGCGTCGCGATCGACACGTCGGCCCTCGGGCCCCAGCTCTTCACCGTGACGAGCACCGACACGTCGGGCAACGGTCCTTCGTCGGCGAGCGTCACCTACAACGTCGTCGCGCTTCCGGGCGTGACGCTCCAGGGCGACTGGGCCACCGAGTCGTCGGGATCGACCGTCGACATCGTGGTCGGGTTGACGCGCCGACCGACGAGCAACGTGACCGTGCCCTACGGCACGACCGGGACGTCGGCGACCGTTGGCGACGACTTCACCGACACGACCGGCACGCTCACATTCACGCCGTCGGGTCCCCGCACGCAGGTGGTGTCGGTCCCGGTGCTCGCCGACGCCGACCTCGAGGGCACCGAGGAGTTCACGCTCGCGCTCGGTGCCGTGTCGGGCGGGATCGCGGTCGACACCGCCACCACCGGCCAGATCCGCGACGACGAGATCCCCGGTGTCGTCGTCACCGGCGGGGAAGCCACCGAGGGTTCGCCGACCGCCGCCGCCTCGTTCACGGTCGCGCTCACCGAGCAGCCGAGCGGACCGGTCACCGTCACCTACGCGACGAGCAACGGCACCGCACTGAACCCGACCGACTACACGGCGACCTCCGGTTCGATCTCGTTCGAGCCGGGCGACGGGCCCCAGACGATCGATGTCCCGATCGCGACCGACTCGCTCTGGGAAGCCGATGTCGAGACGTTCACGCTCACGGCGACGATCCCCGCGACCGGAGCCACCGATGCTGCGCGCGGTGCGATCTACGAGAACAACACCGCGCACCAGGCGGTCAGCATCAGCGACGTGACGCTGCGCGAAGGCGACCTCGTCGGAGGCCAGACGGCGCGACTCACGGTGAGCCTCGACGCGCCCGCGGGCGCGCCCGTTTCGCTCAAGTACTCGACGAGCAACGGCACCGCGACCGCCCCCGGCGACTACACCGCGAAGGGCAACCGCACGCTCACGTTCAACACCGGTCAGATCAGCAAGGCCGTGACGGTCAGCGTGAAGGCCGACGACCTCGTCGAGGGCGACGAGACGTTCCGGATCCTCCTGCACGGCCCGACGAACGCGCGTCTGCGTGACCCCGAAGGCGTGATCACGATCGTCGACGACGATGTCGCCCCGACGGCCGCGCAACTCTCGGTCGCCGACCTCGTCACCACCGAGGGCACCTCGCTCGGCACGATGCAGAACGTGTACGCGTTCGTCACGTTGAGCCGGCCCGTCGCGACGACGGTCACGGCGACGCTCGCAACCGCGCCGAACACCGCGGCGTCCGGTGACTTCATCCCCAAGACCAAGACGATCGTCATCCGCGCCGGCAAACGGTTCGCGCAGGTGCCGATCAAGATCGCGGGCGATCCGTTCGCCGAACCCACCGAGTCGTTCTTCGTCAACCTCTCCAATGCGACCGGCGCGACGATCGGCGACGCGCAGGGCGAGGTCACGATCGTGGAACAGCCCGGCGCCGTTCCCGGTGCACCGTCGGGTATCGCCGCGGCGACGAGCGGCGCCGATCACGAGGGCGTCGACGTGTCGTGGAGCGCCCCGACCTCCGACGGCGGACGCGCGATCGCCGGGTACGACTTCCGCTTCGCGCGCAACGCACAGCCGTTCTCGAGTTGGACGAGCACCGGTGCGGGCGACAACACCGCGTTCACGCACGCCTGTGGCGACGGCGACTCGTGCCAGTACGAGGTGCGAGCCCGCAACGCGAACGGTGCGGGGACGGGGGCGGGCGCCCCGACCGCGACCGGTAACTCCGACGCCGCGGCCCCGGACGTGACGATCGTGTCGCCGCGCCACCGTGCGAACACCGACGCGATCGCCGCGACGACCCTCACAGGCGCAGCCGGCCTCGACGGCGGCGACGCCGAGGCGGTGACGGTCGACGTGTACGCGGGTGCGGGCGCAACGGGGACTCCGATCGAGACGCTCGCGGCGACGACGGTCGGCGGTGGCTGGACTGCCGCCACGGGCGCGCCGCTCGCCCCGGGCATCTACACCGCGCAGGCGAGCCAGACCGACTGGATCGGCCAGACCGGCCTGTCGGCGGAGCACGTCTTCGAGGTCCGCGACGCGGTGTTCGTGTCGCCCGACGGCAACGACGCCAATGCGGGCACGGCCGCGGCACCCAAGCTCACCCCCGCGGCCGGAGCCGCGACCGCCATCGCCCAGGCGCGGCCCGAGGTCGCGCTCGCGAGCGCGACCTACGACGTCGGGTCGGGGCTCGCGCTCGGCGGCAACGTCTCGGTGCTCGGCGGGTTCGAGGATCTCGTCGGCTGGTCGCGACCCGGATCGGCGGCCGTGTCGGGCCAGCCGTTCAAGAGCTTCACGAGCCTGGCGGGCTCGCCGGCCGGCGCGGTGGTGTCCGGCGCGGTCGCGGTGACCTTCGACGGCCTGACGGTGCGCGGCGAGGCCCGGACCCAACCGGCGGGCACGACGCTCTACGGGCTGCGCGCCGCTTCGGGCGCGACGGTCGACCTGGTGAACACTGCGGCCGAGGCCGAAGCCGGCGTCGACGGCAGCAACGGCGCCGACGGGACGAACGGCGCGACGGGTGCCGCTGGCGGCGCGGGCGTCAACGGCGGCGAGAACGGCGGCACGTCGTCGTCGTGCCCCGGCGGGTCGGGCGCGGCGGGGAGCGCCGGCGTGGGTGCGGCGGG
>SXJQ01000312.1 GCA_005779345.1 Actinomycetota bacterium | reverse complement strand
CGACCAGATCGATGTCGTCGAGCTTCATGCCGGCCCGGTCGAGCGCCTTGGTGGTCGCGGGAATCGGCGCGGTGAGCATCAGCACGGGGTCGGCACCGGCGAGCGCGAAGGTGTGGAACCGTGCGCGCGGCGTGTAGCCGAGCTCGACGGCCTTCGCCTCGCTCATGATGAGGAGGGCCGCGGCACCGTCGGTGATCTGACTGCTGTTCCCGGCGGTGATGACACCGCCCTCCTTGAACGACGGCTTCAACTGCGCGAGTCGCTCCAACGAGGAGTCGGGGCGGATGCCCTCGTCGGCAGCGAAGACGACCTCGCCCTCGGCGGTCGTCACCCTGACGGGCACGATCTCGCGGTCGAACCGACCCTCGAGGGTCGCGCGGTGTGCACGTTGGTGGGACTGCACCGAGAACGCGTCGTTCTGCTCACGCGTGATATTCCACTTCTCCGAGATCATCTCGGCCGAGATGCCCTGGGGCACGAGCCCCGGGTACTTGTCGGTGAGCAGCGCACTGAACGGCAGGCCGTGTTGGCCTCCCGTCATCGAGGCCCCCATCGGGACCCTCGTCATGTTCTCGACGCCCGCGGCGATCACGATGTCGTAGGCGCCGGCCATCACGCCCTGCGCGGCGAAGTGCGCGGCCTGTTGCGATGACCCGCACTGCCGGTCGACGGTCGTGCCGAGTGTCGTGATGGGGAACCCGGCCGCGAGCGCGGCGTTGCGAGCGATGTTGACGGCCTGTTCGCCGACCTGCATGACACAGCCCAGGATGACGTCTTCGACGAGCGCGGGATCGAGATCGTTGCGGCTCACCAGACTCGACAGGACGTGGGCGGCGAGATCGACCGCGTGGACGTCTTTCAGGGTGCCGTTGCGGCGCCCGATCGGGGTCCGGACTGCATCGACGATCACGGCGTTGGGCATGGGGTCCTCCCGAAGGTCGCGCGGCCGGAACTCGGCCGCAGCGCGCGGCCAGACTAGACCGAGCGGTCAAGTTGGGTCCCGGCGCCGATCGGGCCCGCACCCGTGCCACACTCCACGCCGAGACCGGCCACGTCGCTTGCGAGAACGCTGATGCCCCCCAACACCCCCCGACCGCGGCGAGACCTGCTCCTCCTCCGCCACGGCGAGACCGAATGGAACGTGGCCGGCCGGTGGCAGGGCTGGCTCGACGTCGCCCTCGCCGCCGAGGGTGAACTCCAAGCTCGACGCCGCGGTGAGGCGCTGCGACTCGACGCGGCGCGTTTCGTCGCGGTCGCGAGCTCGGATCTGACTCGGGCCCGACGCACCGCGGAACTGATCACCGCCGCGATCGGCGGGCCGGAGGTCGTCACCGACGCCGGCTTCCGCGAACGGTGCGGCGGTCGCTTCGAAGGGCTCGACGCTGCCGCGATCGACGCCGGCTGGCCCGGCTTCCGTGACCGCTGGCGTGCCGGCCTCGAAGACGCCCCACCCGAAGGCGAGAGCGACGCCACGGTGTGGAGCAGATTCGCCGAGGCACTCGACCGCCTCGACCGCCTCGTGCCGGCCGGGCCGATGCTCGTCGTCACCCACGGCGGCGTGCTGCGCGTCGCCGCCGAACGGTCCGGGATCCCGACCCGATCGGTGACCCCCACCGTCGGCGGGCGCTGGTACGGCTGGGACGGCGAGCGACTCCACGCCGGCGACGAGATCCGGCCGCTGCCCGACACCGACCACACGAAGCCCGCCATCGAATGAGCCGCACCGGGCGCAGGCTCCCGACCTGACAGACTGCACCGTCGGTTTCGCAGATCGAGAAGGTGTGATGCGTCGTCTGGTCGTGGTGCTCGCCGTGGTCGCGATGTTCGCGAACTCGACGGTGGCCGGCGCCGGTGTCGACGATCCGGCAACGACCTTCATCGTGAACGGCGACGCGACCACGATCGACGAGTGGCCCGCGTACGCCCAGATCCACATCGGGATCGACGGCTTCTCCCGATCCGAAACGTTCGTGTGCGGTGGCAGCGTCGTCGCGTCTCGCCTCGTCTTGACCGCGGCACACTGCATGATCGACCCCGACCTCGACGTGATCGTGGGTAGCGGTTCGCTCACCAGCGGCGGGACCCGCGTCCACGTGTCGGAGATCACGGTGCACCCCGACTACGACGAGTCCGACGCACGCAACGACATCGCGTTGTTGAAGCTCGCGTCGGCCGTCGACGTCGACGCGATCGACGTCGTCGGTCCGTCGAGCGACTACCGATGGAAGGGCGAGGGCCATTCGTTGACCGTCGTCGGGCTCGGCTGCACCGAACCCGATCGCGACGTCTGCTTCTCCCCGTCGGGTGGCCCGTCTCCCTCCTTGCGGCGCGCCGACATCGCGTCGCGGTCCGACGACGACTGCGATGTCGACCTGTCGGTGTTCGGCGGGATCGACGCGGCGACCATGCTGTGCGCGGGCGAGCCGTCGGATCCGTTCGGGAGCCACAACGCGGTCGGTGCCTGCTACGGCGACAGCGGCGGGCCGCTCATGGTCGAGGGACCGAGTCGACCCGTTCTGATCGGCACGGTGTCGTGGGGCGGATCGGATTGCGGCGACTATCCCGTCGTCTATTCGCGCCTCGCGAACTACCGCACCGGGCTCGCCGACCACGGCGTCCCCATCGCGCGCGATCCCTTCGACGACGGGCCCGCGATCGACATCGGCGGCACGTATACGCCCGTGGTCGGCGACTTCAACGGCGACGGCCGCGACGACATCTTGTGGTACGGACCGGGAACTGCCGGCGACGTCATGAAGCTCGGCTCGTCGTCGGGCGGTTTCGTGAGCGGGCCTGCGATCTCGATCGGCGCGACCTACACACCCGCGGTCGGTGACTTCAACGGCGACGGCCGCGACGACATCTTCTGGTATCGCGCGGGAACGGGCGGCGACCTGATCCGCCTCGGTTCGTCGTCGGGCGGATTCTCGAGCGGACCCACGATCGACGTCGACGGCACGTACACGCCGGTCGCCGGCGATTTCAACGGCGACGGCCGCGGCGATGTCCTGCTCCACGGGCCGGGCAGCGCGGCCGACCTGATGCGCCTCGGCTCACCCTCGGGCGGATTCTCGAGCGGACCGGCGATCACGGTATCGGGCACCTACACACGCGCGATCGTCGGCGACTACAACGGCGGCGGCAACGACGACATCCTCTGGTACACGGCGGGTGTCGGCGGCGACGTCATGCGCCTCGGCAACGACGACGGTTCGTTCCGCTCCGGACCGGCGACGAATGTCGACGGCACGTACACACCGATCGTCGGGCGCTTCGCCGGCAACGACCGCGCCGACATCTTCTGGTACACGCCCGGAACCGGCGCCGACCTACTGCGCGAAGCGACGTCGTCGGCCGGCTTCGTCACCGGACCCGAAGTCGTCGTCAACACGTCGAACTTCACGCCCTTCGGTGGCGACTTCGACGGCGACGGCACCGGCGACGTGTTCTGGTATCGCGCAGGATCGTCGTCCGACGTGGTCTGGCTCGGCAATCCTTCGAGTTGACCGCGCAGCTCGCCCGGCGGCGACGTGCCGGAACGAACGTCGACGCCTCGAGAAGGAGGAATCATGTTGTTCTCCAAGCCTGCCTCCCTCCCCGACCCCGCCGATGCGCTCCCGGGACGTGATCACCGGCCGTTCGACCTCCCGACGACCCATCACGTGCTCGCGACACCGCTCGAGGGGCCGTGGCCCGAGCACACCGAACTCGCACTGTTCGGGCTAGGCTGCTTCTGGGGCTCCGAGCGCGT
>SXJQ01000311.1 GCA_005779345.1 Actinomycetota bacterium | reverse complement strand
GCGCTCTACAACCCCGCCGATGCGGCGCGCGACCTCGGCGCGGGCCCTCGGTATCTGCTCGGCGACCGACCTCCCGCAGTCTGACCCGACTCGAACAACGCGGTCAGACCACGAGGCGCTCGTCGGGCGCTCGAACGCCGAGCACCGCGAGTGTGCGTCCGAGGCCGAGCCACAGACCGCAGCACATCGTGAGATCGGCGATCTCGTCGTCGCGGTACGCCGCGCGGAGTTCGGCCCAGAACGCGTCGTCCATCGCGAGGTGGTCGAGCGCGAACCGCTGCGCGTATTCGGCGGCGAGACGCTCGCGGTCGGTGAGCGCGCTCGACGCTCGCCAGTCGGCGATCTCTGCGTAGAACGCCTCGTCGATCCCCGCGGTCTCGGCGGCCGCCGCCCGCGTCGCCCGACACACCGCGCAGTCGTTGATCAACGCGATCGTGTAACGCGCCGCCTCACGCTCGCGAACGGGCAACTGACTGTGGCCGTACACGGCCTCGGAGAACGCGCCCATGCCGACCGCCATCTCGACCCGCGACAGCGCCCAGTCGACATGCTCGCCCATACCCCGGTCTTCGAACTCGATGCGTGCCATCGGGCCAGCGTACCGAGGTTGCGGTCGTCCGAATGCCGATCTCGGTGCCGTGGCCGACCGGTACGGTGCGCCGGTGGCCGCACCGACCCTCGTCGACGAACGGCGTTCGGTCGCCGCCCTCCTGATCATGGTCGTGTGTTCGGCGACGGCGACCGTCGCGGGCGTCACCGCACTCGGCAAGCAGGTGTACGACCTATCGGGCCGCGAACTCGACCTCGGCTGGCTCGGACTCGCCGAGTTCGCCCCGGCCGCGCTGCTCGTGTTCGTCACCGGAACCGTCGCCGACCGTTTCGATCGGCGCCGCGTCGTCGCGATCGCTGCCCTGGCCGAGGCCGTCGCCGCTGTCGGTCTCGGGCTCTACGCGCTGAGCGACCCCACCGGCGTGGCGCCGATCTTCGGCCTCGTCGTCGGGTTCGGCACCGCGCGCGCCTTCGCCGCACCGGCATCGCGTGCCCTTCCCGCCGACATCGTCGCTCCGGCCGCACTCCCCCGGCTCGTCGCGCGCTTCTCGATCGCGTGGCAGGTCTCGATCATCGCCGGTCCGGTCCTCGCAGGTTTCGCGTACGTGGTCGACCCCGCGCTGCCCTACTTCCTCATGGCGGCCTTGTTACTCGCGGCCGCGGCAGCGGTCGCGCGGATCGCGCCCCGCGACCGCCCGTTCGCGACACCCGGCGACGGCACCGTCGCCGATCCCGAGGCCGGTCCCGACGCCCATCCCGACCCCGCGAGTGTGCGTGCGGCCTTCGAGGGGCTGCGGTTCATCCGCAGCCGTCCGGTCTTGCTGGGGGCGATCGCGCTCGACCTCTTCGCGGTCCTGTTCGGCGGAGCCGTCGCCCTGCTGCCGGCCATCGCCGAGGATCGTCTCGGAGTCGGCGCCATCGGACTCGGCTGGTTGCGTGCTGCGATCGGCATCGGTGCGGCGCTCACCACCACGGTGCTCGCGGTGCGGCCACGCGAGCGACACATCGGGGCGACGCTCCTCGTCGTCGTCGGCATCTTCGGAGCGTTCACCGTGGTGCTCGGGCTCACGCGCAGCTACGTCGTGGCCTTCGCCGCGCTGGCGATCCTCTCGGGTGCCGACGCCATCAGCGTGTTCATCCGCGCGACCCTCGTGCCGCTGCTGACCCCCGAAGACCGCCGTGGTCGCGTGCTGGCGGTCGAGAACGTGTTCATCGGCGCGTCGAACGAACTCGGAGCGTTCGAGTCGGGTGTCGTCGGGCAACTGTTCGGCGCTCCGGTCGCCGTCGTCACCGGCGGGCTGGCCACGATCGCGATCGCTCTGCTCTGGTGGGTCGCCTTCCCATCCTTGCGCCGGCTCGACCGCTTCCCACGCCACCACGACGACCACGGCTGACCGCGGGCGCGTCAGCGGCGCCGATAGCCCACTTCGCAGGGCTCGGCGCTCCGCGCGACCCCGCCGATCTGACCGACGCGCGGTTCGGCGACCGTGAACTGCCGCTCGAGATCGAAGGTCGAGATGAACGCGACCGTCGCCGCGGTGATCGCCGCCAGCGAGAACGGCTGCGCCGGACAGGTATGGGCGCCGTGCCCGAACGTCGTCACGAGTTCGCGCGCCGCGAGCTGGTCGCCATCACGCAGCCTCCGGCGGTCCCAGCGGTCGGGGTCGTAGCGATCGAGGCCGGGAGCGGCGCTGCCGTTGGTCAGCGGGAGCAGCGTCGCGATCATCGTGCCCGGATCGCACCGGACCCGGCGCGTCTCGAGCTCGACTTCGACGGGTCGGACCACCCACCGCAGCATGATCGAACGTTGCGCGAGCCGCGTCGACTCGAGCGCACATCGCTCGGCGAGCTCCGTTTCGCCGTCGCGAAGGCGAGCAAACACCGCGGGATGCCTCAGCAGATCGACGATCGTCCAGCCGAGCGCGGCGAACAGGTTCGACATCGACCCGATGTGCACGAGCACGACATCGCGTGCGATCCCGACGCTCCGTTCGGGTTCGGCGACGTCGTGCCACCGCCCGACGATGTCTGCGAACAGGTCGGACCGTGGTGAGGCGCCATCGCGCGCTCGGACCGTCTCGGCAAGCATGGCCTCGAGCCGCGCGAGTGCGGCACGTTCGTTGCGCTTGCCGTTCGCTGCGATCGCCGCCATCGCCTCGGGGCGGACGAACGCGTCGGCCCCGTCGAGCACATCGAGGGCGCGGACGAGCTCCTCGAAGCGTTCACCTGGTTCGGGCGCCTGGCCGCCCCAGCTCGCCAACCCCATGCGGTGGCCGAGCCGCCGCGTCAGGTCGAACACGTCGACGGTCCCCGCGTCGCCGAGCGCATCGAACTCCACTGCGATCGCCGCTGCGAGGTGGCCGAGGTACGCGGCGCCGGCGCGGCGGCCGAAGAGGTCGTGGGGCAAGGTCCGGCGGCCGGCGAACATTTCGTCGGGCAGCTTCCGGGCCATCAACTTCCAGTCGGCGATGCCCTTGCTCGCCAGGCGCTCATCGAGCGCGTAGAAGCTACGGACACCCGCCGGCGAGAAGACGAAGAGATGATCGACGCCGCCGCTCGCGACCACGAAGGTGTCGCCCAGTTCCGCCCGCGCCGACGCGATCGCGCCGACCGGGTCGGCGATCTCGGCGTCCCACGGCAGCGCGATCGAGGCTCGGGCGGTCGAGTGCACACCGCCATCATCGCCGCTCGCGCGGGTACGCGTGCATTTCGTGTGGCAGGCTGCGCGCATGACCCACACGACGACGCCACCGGCCCCGACCACGCCGGCGACGACCACACCGGCGACGGCCACACCGGCGACGGCCACACCGGGCCCGGCCTTGGCGCGGTTCGGCGCCGATGCCGACCCCGAACAGATCGTGGCGCAGTTGCACGCCGATGGCGGCGTCATCGTCGAAGGCCTGCTCTCGGCAACGACCCTCGCCGCGATCAATGCCGAGGTCGACCCATGGGTCGCGGCCGCCGAGCCGGGTGCACGACAGATCAATCCGCTGCTCGACGCGTTCTTCGGCCCTCGGACGCGCCACGTCGCATCGCTCACGGGGCGCTCGCGCACCTTCGCGACCGAGGTGCTGTGTCATCCTCAGTTGCTCGCCGTGTGCGACCGCGTGCTCTTGCCGTCGTGTGCCCGCTATCAGTTGAACATCGCGTCGATCCTCGACCGCGGGCCCGGCGCCGAGGCGCAGATGCTGCACCGCGACGAAGACGTCTGGATCCACGCGCCGCGGCCGCGTCCGGAACTCCAGGTCGCGTCGATCTGGGCGCTCGTCGACGTCACCCGAGAGATGGGCGCGACGCAGGTCGTCCCCGGGAGCCACCGTTGGGATCGCGCGCGCGTGCCCGAGGCCGACGAGATCACCTACGCCGACCTCCCCGCGGGCAGCGCCGTCTTCTACTTCGGCTCGACCCTGCATGGTGGCGGAGCCAACACGACCGCCGATCAATGGCGGCGCGCCGTTCACCTCTCGTTCTGCCTGGGGTGGCTCCGCACCGAAGAGAACAACTACCTCGGTACGCCCCCGGAGGTCGCCAAGCACCTGCCGCGGCTGGCACAGGAACTCATCGGCTACGCCGTCCACGATGCGATCGCCGACCTCGGCGGATACCTCGGGATCCTCGACGGCCGCGATCCCGTCGATCTCCTGCAAGACGGCACCCTCGGCTGAGGCGGTCGCGCACGTGGCACGGACCGCTCGACACCACGGCTCAACTCGCGCGAAACGGATCCTTGCCCATCTGATCGCGCACCGTGACCACGGTCGGGTTCGTGAGCGAGCGGCGCTGCCAGTTCGCGCCGTCGACGACGAGGGTATGACCGGCCACGACCGCGGCGTAGGGGGAAGCGAGGAACGTCGCCGCCCAGCCGAGCTCCCGGAGTCGCCCGACGCGCAGCGCCGGTTGGCAGCCGTCCTTGTCGTCGGTCCGCACGAGGTTGCCCTGGATGTCGGCCGTCATGTCGTCGTGCGGGAACAGCCCCGGCACGAGGCCGTTCACGCGAATCCCGTAGGGCGCCCACTCCACCGCGAGCGTCTCGACGAGGTTCTTCACGCCCGCCTTGGCCGCGGCCGAATGTGCGAACCCCGGGCCGCCCGTCCACGCGTAGCTCGCCCCGACATTGATGATCGACGCGGGCGTACCGATCGCGAGATGCCGTCGCGCGAACTCGCGCGAGCAGAAGAACGTGCCGTTCAACGTGATGTCGACCACCGTCCGCCAGGCGTTCGGCGACATGTCCTCGGCGGGGACCGGAAAGTTCGCTGCCGCGTTGTTGACGAGCGTCGTCGGCAATCCGAACGCTTCGGTCGCGGCGTCGAAGGCCACGGCGATCTGGTCGGGGTCGCGAATGTCGCACGCGACCGTGAGAACCCGCGCCCCTAGGGCTCGCATCGCGGCCTCGCCCTGCTCGAGATGTTCGGGCTTGCGGCTCGCGATCACGATGTCGGCGCCGAGCCGCGCGAACTCCGTCGCGATCGCGCGGCCGAGCCCGGTTCCGCCACCGGTCACAAAGATCGACTGGCCGGCGAACGTGTCGGGCGGAAGCGCGCTCGCCCCGAGGGGCGGCGGCTCTGGCAACCCGGGATCGCGCGGTCGCTCGTCGGTCGTCGGCTCGGTCATCGTCAGCTCCCGGTGTACCGCGCGGGGCGGTCGGCGGCGCGTGCCGCACGGAACTCCGCCATGTCGTCGGACTTGTTGATGAACGTCTGATAGACGAGTTCGTCGGCCATCGACGACCGTACCGCCGGCTCGGCGAGGTGCGCGATGACGCGCCGGGCCATCTTGACCGTGACCGCGGGCGCGGCGGCGATCTTGTCGGCCATCTCGCGAGCCGTCTCGTCGAGGTCCTCGGGCGCGACGACCCGCGACACGATCCCGTGGCCGAGCGCCTCGGCTGCCGAGAGCACCCGGCCGGTGAGCACCATGTCGGCCGCGACGCCGTGGCCGCACATCTGGAAGAGCCGTCCGACCCCGCCGGTGTCGGGGATGACGCCGTGGGTGACCTCGGGGAGCATCATGCGGGCGCCCTCCGCCGCGATCCGGATGTCGCAGAGGAGCGCGCGCTGGAACGACGCGCCGATCGACCAGCCCTGCATCGCCACGATGATCGGAGCATCGAGGTCGAAGATCTGCAGGATGCCGCGGTGACCGCGCGACATCAGCTCGTGATGGCTCATGGTCACCTGACCGCCGCCGAGTGCCCCGACGTCGCGGCCCGACGAGAACGACTTGCCCTCGGCCCGCCAGATGACACAGCGGATCTCGGGACGGGCCTTGATCGCTGCCAGTGCGTCGAACAAGGCGAGGTCCATCTCGTCGTCGAACGCGTTGTGCTTCTCGGGATTGTTGTTCGTGATCGTCGCGATCGCGCCGTCGAAGTCGAGCCGGATGCGATCTGGCGGCGTGCGATCGGGTCGATCGACGGCCGGCGGTGCTGACATGTGACTCCCTCAGGGTCGGGGATCGGGCCAGGGATCGGGCCAGGGATCGGGCCAGGAATCGGAGCTGGGGTCGGCCACGCTACGCGGCGCGGTCGTCGCCGGGTACTCCTACGATGACCCGGTGCGCATCGAGCCCGCAGTCCCTCGACCCGATGCTGATCGGGTACCCGACGGTCGCCCGCGGGTCGCTCGATCGCGGGTCCCCCGGTCTCTGGCCGCCGCTCCGACGAGCGCACATCTCGCGGCACAACGCGTGCGTGCCCTGATCCTCGACGGCACGCTGCGCCCCGGTGACCACGTCCCCCAGGACGACATCGCCGAGGAACTCGGGATCAGTCGCATCCCGGTGCGCGAGGCCCTCGTCGCGCTCGAACGCGAGGGCTGGCTCAGCATCGAGGTGCATCGGGGCGCGTTCGTCGGCGCGATCGACGAGCAGTTCGTGCGGGATCATTACGACCTGTTCGGCACGCTCTATGGCTTCGCGGCACGCAAGGCCGCGGCGAACGCCGACGCCGACGACCTCGACGCGATCGCGGCACTCGAACGCGAGCTCGCGGCGTGCGGCGACGCGGAGGCGGCCGCAACCCTCGCGTTCGACTTCCACGCGGCCGTCGTCACGGCCTCGCGCTCGGCCCGGCTCCGCCTGCTGTTGCGTGCGATGTCGAACCTGGTGCCCGGCAACCTCTTCGCCGACGTTCCCGGGACGCTTGCGATCGAACAGCGCGGGCAGGCTGCGATCGTGCGCGCGCTCCGCGTCGGCGACGGAGAGCGCGCTGCCGCCGAGTACGCGACGACCATGCGCAACATCGGCGATCAGGTCGTCGGGTTGTTGTGCTCCCGGGGAATCCTCAGCCGCGAAACGTGAGGTGCGCCGGGCCGCGCACCGTCGAGGTCCGCACGAGTTCGATCGACGCTTCGTCGACCTCCCAGTCGGGGAAGCGTCGCAACGTCTCGGCGAGCACGGCCTTGCCCTCGAGCCGTGCGAGCGCGGCACCCAGGCAGAAGTGGGCGCCGTACCCGAACGCGAGGTGCCGATCGATCACTCGACGCACGTCGAGGCGATCGGGGTCGACGAAGTAGCGCTCGTCGCGATCTCCCGAGCCGTTCAGCAACGCGACCCTGGAGTTCGCGGGGATCGTCACGCCGTGGCGGGTGAACGGCCGCGTCGCGTACCGCCCCTGGATCGGTGACGGCGCCTCGAACCGCAGGATCTCCTCGATCGCGTTCGCCACCAGCGACGGGTCCTCGACGAGCAACCGGCGCTGATCGGGGTTGCGCGCCAACAGCACCATCGACCAACCGATGAGACGCGCGGTCGTCTCGTTGCCGGCGAAGAGGAGCAAGGTCGTGAACCCCATGACCTCGTCGTGGGTCAGCCGGGTCAGGGTGCCGTCGGCCTGTTCGACCTCGCTGGCAAGGAGGTCGGAGATGAGGTCGTCGGCCGGGCGCTTGCGCCGATCGGCGACGAGCGCCTGGGTGTACCGCTCGATGTTGGCGCTCGCCTCGCCACGTTCCGATGCCACGTCGGGGTCGATGCTCATCATGAGATCGATCCACCGGCGGAGCTGATCCTGGTCCTCGACCGGAACTCCCATCAGCGCGCCGATGAGCATCGCCGGGATCCGCGCTCCGCAGGTCTCCATGTAGTCGAAGGCCTCACCGCCGACGTGCGGGTCGAGGAACTCGGCACACAGCTCGGAGATCCGGTCCTCGAGGAGCCCGACCCGACGCGGCGTGAACGTCCGGCTCAAGAGCTTGCGGAGCCGGTCGTGGCCGGGTGGGTCCATCATGATCACCATCGGACGGAACCCGGGCAGGTCGACGAACGACGGCGTGTCGGGATCGGTCGAGATCATCTCGATCGTGATGCCGCGCGCCGAGCTGAACGTCTCCCAGTCGAGGAGCGCGTCGAGCACGTCGGCGTAGCGCGACAGCGCCCAGAAGTCGTGCTCCTCGTTGTAGTAGACGGGCGCCTCGTCGCGCAGGCGTCGCCAGACACCGTGGGGGTCGGCGTCGATCGTCGCGTCGAACGGGTCGTAGTAGATGTCGGTCATGGCCGAGTCCTTTCGATCGGGGCCCAGTCGGCATCGCGCTTCTCGGCGAAGGCGCGGGGCCCTTCCTCCTGGTCGGGGTGCCCCCACATCCCCACCAACTCCTGTGCTCCGGCCCGGCAGGCATCGGTGAGTCCGGCTTCGAGTGCGCCCCAGAGCGCGCGCTTCGTCGCGGCCATCGCGGCGGGTGAGTTCTTCGCGATCTTCTCGGCCAGTTCCTGTGCCGCGTCACGCAGGCGATCGGGTGGATCGACGATCTGACTGATCATGCCGAGCTCGAACGCGCGTGCCGCATCCATGCGTTCGTAGCGGCCGACGAAGGCCATTCGCATCACCGCTTCGGCCGGCATCTTGCGCAACAGCCCGATCGCCTCGATCGCGACGACCTGCCCGATCGAGACGTGCGGGTCGAAGAACTGCGCGTCGCTCGCGGCGATGACGATGTCGGCGTCGGCAACCCAGTGGAAGCCCCCACCACAACAGATCCCGTTGACCGCAGTGATGACCGGTTTCCATACCTGCTGATGCCAACTCGTGAAGTGCAGATCGAAGTTCGCGACCGACTCGCGGTAGCGCCCCATCCCGACGCCGTCTGAGGCGATCTCCCCGACATCGACCCCCGTCTGGAAGGCGCGGCCCTCACCGGTGTGCACGATCACGCGAACCGCGGGGTCGGCGTCGAGTTCGGTCCACGCGTCGGCGAACTCGTCGCGCATCGCCGCGTTCATCGCGTTGAGCCGATCGGGTCGGTTGTTGATCAACCAACCGACCGGCCCGTGCCGTTCGACGATAAGATGCTCGTAGTCCGTCACGGTGTTCCTGTCTCCTGGTACTGCTCGTACGAGGCGGCGAGGTCGCGCCGCAGGATCTTGCCGATCTCGTTGCGCGGGAGTGCCTCGACGCGGAGGAATGCAGTCGGCACTTTGTATGCGACGAGATGCTCCCGGCACAACGCGACCAGTTCGTCGTCGCCGACCTCGGCGGTCATGACGAGAAACGCGACCGGTACCTGTCCGAGACGAGGCTCGGCGATCCCGACGACCGCGGCGTCGCCGACGGCCGGATGCAGTCGCAACACCTCCTCGACCTGGTCGGGGTGCACCTTGTTCCCGCCCCGGTTGATCACATCGCCGGCGCGGCCCTCGATCCATACGAATCCGTCGGCATCGACCCGGGCGAGGTCGCCGGTGTCGACGAAGCCGTCGGCGTCGACGCGAGCTTCCAGCGTTCCGCTGCCGTCGTCATGGGCGCGTCGCGGCGGGCGCACGAGCAGCCGCCCCGTCGCGTCGCGCTCGACATCGGCCCCTTCAGCGTCGACGATGCGCAGGTCGACGCCGTCGTGGGGTCGTCCGGCCGCCCCGAGCTTGTCGGGGTGGGACCGCGCGTCGGCCGCCGTCCAGCCGATCACCTCGCCGAGCTCCGCCTGGCCGTAGCTGTTCAGCACGAACACCCCGAAGCGATCGCGGAAGCGTCGCGCGAGGAGCGGCGACAGGGGCGCGGTGATCGAGCGGACGAAGCGCAGCGGCGGCAACGTCGCGACGCGCGGGTCGTCGAGGAGCATCGTCATCGCCGCCGGCGGCAGCACCGTCGAGCGGATCTCGAAGCGGGCGACGAGATCGGCGAACTCGCGCGCGTCGAACCGATCCATCACGACGATCTCTGCTCCCGCTCGCAATCCGAACAACGTGTTGTAGATCCCCGCGTTGAGCGCGAGCCCGACCGGGACGAGGTTCGGCGACGGCCGCCGCGCGGCCACACCGTTCGGCGAAGCCTCCGAGCCGAGACGCAGCGGCACGAGCACCCGATCGACGAGTTCGAGATATCCGCCGTGGGTGTGCAGGATCGGTTTCGGTTCACCCGTCGTTCCCGACGTCCAGAGAACGAACGCGGTGTCGGGTGGGTACCGGCGCCCTCCCGGAATCGGCTCGATCCCCGCGGTGGTGATCATGGCCGACGGCCCGGTTGCCGCCCGGATCCGCGCGACCTCGGCGTCGGGCGCCCTCGGGTTCACGGGGACGAAGACGGCGCCCGCGAGCCAGACGCCGAACATGGCCGCGATGGTCGCGGGCTCGTTCGGCAATTGCATCGCGACCGCGGTGCACGGCTCGATACCGGCGGCGAGCAACGCCCCGGCGATCCGCCGTGCCTCACCCCGCGCCGCGCCCGCGCCGAGCGAGGTGCGGGCGGAGTGGAGGAGCGGCGCCGCGTCGGGCGCCGGGTGGTCGAACAGGAGGGCGGCGAGGCCGGTCACCGACACGCGCCGACTGTATACAATCCGCGCTCGCCCCGAACGACAGGCAGCCGAGCACCGATCGCGACCGACCGATCGCGACGGACCGATCGCGACGGACCGAACGCCAAGGAGTTGTGTCATGGAACCCATCAAGATCGGGTGGCTGGGCGCCGCACTCGACGGCCCGGGTGGCGGATACGACAAGGTCCATCGCCTCGCTTGGGACGAAGCCGCGGCGCACGGCCTCCTCGGCGACCGGCCCTACGAGTTCGTCCTCCATCCAGAGAACGGCTTGCCGCGCGGCTCGGCGAAGAACGCGATCGACGGGTTCAAGCATCTCGTCGACGAGGGCTGCATCGCCGTCGCGGGTGCGTACAGCTCCGACAACGCGATGGTCGTCGGCAGGTACGCGAACGAACTCGAGGTGCCGCTCGTGTCGTGGTGCGGCACGGAGCGGTTCCACGGCGAGTACTGCTTCCGTCTCGGCAACGGCGACTGCGGCGGCGATGCAACCCTCGTCGTGGCCTGGCTCCACCGGCAGGGCTACCAGCGCGTTGCGGTGCTGAGCGAGGTCGCCCCCAACGGCGAGGAGTACTTCCGCTACTTCCGCCAGGAATGTCGTCGCCGCGACATCGCGATCGCCGCGGTGGAGACGGTGAGCCAGGCGCCCGCCGACCTCGCCGCGAACCTCGCGAACCTGCGCCGGGTCGAGGCCGACGCGCTCGTCTACATGGGCTATGGAGTCCTCGCCGCGAACGGGACCCTGCGCGACGCCCTCGACACCCTCGGATGGGACCCACCGAGGATCATGGGAACGTCGTTCATGTTCTACCTGATGGGATTCGACAAGTTCGAGGGTTGGGTCGGCATCGACCAGCTCGACCCGTCGAACCCGCTCGTACAGGGTTTCCACGACCGCTTCGTCGCGCGCCACGGTGCCGCGCCTCCGCTGTGGCCCAACGCGATTCCCGTACTCGCGTACGACACCGCTCGCGTACTCGCCGAGGCCGCGTTCCGTGCGCCCGTGCTCACCGGCTGGGGGATGAAGGCCGGGCTCGAACAACTTCGGTTCGTCCCGAGTGCGACCGGCGGGCCGCACACTCACATCGCCGGCGGGCCCTACGATCACCAGCTGTTCAAGGGCGACTGGCTGCTGTACGGCCGGGTCCGCGACGGCCGCCTCGAGTTCGAGGGGTTGTTCGAGCCCTGGGAGTGACGAGCAGGAGCCGCCGTGACCGCCGTACCGCCCCGCTGGGACCTCACCCCGCTGTTCGCATCGGTCGACGATCGGACCTTCGCCGGTGCCACCGAAGCGATCTTCGCGGCGGTCGACCGCCTCGCCGCGCGCTACGACGAACTCGGCATCCGGGCGATCGAGCCACGGATGCCGACCACGGGCGACGCTGCCGCGCTCGACGAGATCCTCGTCGCCACGAACGAACTCCAGGGCGCGTTGCGCAAGGTCTCGACGTTCCTGTACGCGCTCGTCACCACCGATAGCCGCGACGAGCGCGCCGCGGCACTGACGGTCGAGCTCCAGACGCGCACTGCTGCGCTCGGACCGCTCGCGAAGCGGCTCGGGTCGTGGATCGCGGCACTCGGACCCGAGGCGCTCGCCGCGCGTTCGGCGCAGGGCGCAACGCACCAGTTCGCGCTCGAACGCGCGGCCGAGGGCGCCGACTACCAGATGGGCGAGGCCGAGGAGTCGCTCGCGGCCGACCTCGCGCCGTCGAGCGGACTCGCCTGGCAGCGCCTCCACGGCGATGTCTCGTCGCAGGTGATGGTCGAACTCGAGTTGCCCGGCGGTCGCACCGAGCGGGTACCCATGGCCGAGGCCCGAGGCTGTGCGACGCACCCCGATCCGGACCGCCGCCGCGCGGCGTACGTCGGCGAGCTGGCGGCATGGGAGTCGGTCTCGGTCCCGCTCGCGGCGGCGTTGAACGGAGCCAAGGGCGAACTGGCGGTGCTGAATCGTCGGCGCGGGTGGCCCGACGACCTCGAACCGGTGCTGCGGGCGAACCATGTCGATCGCGGCACGCTCGACGCGATGACGGCCGCCGTCGTCGCGTCGCTCCCCGCCTTCCGCCGGTATCTCCGAGCGAAGGCCGCGGTCCTCGGTCATGCGGCCGGGTTGCCCTGGTGGGAACTGTTCGCCCCGCTCCGCGCCGGCGACGCCGTCTCCTGGGACGAAGCGACCGATCTCGTCCGGACCGCGTTCGCCGGGTACTCCCCCGCACTCGCGGCGCTCGCTGAACGCGCGTTCACCGAGCGTTGGATCGACGCCGAGATCCGCGACGGCAAGCGCAGCGGTGCCTATTGCGCGGGCGTCGAAGACGACGTCAGCCGAGTGATGATGAACTTCGACGGCAGCCACGACGCGGTGTCGACGCTCGCGCACGAACTCGGCCACGCCTATCACAATGTCGCGCTCGCCGATCGGACGCCGATCCAGCGGCGCACGCCGATGGCGCTCGCCGAGACGGCTTCGATCTTCTGCGAGACGTTGCTCTTCGAGGCCGCGATCGACGGCGTCGTCGATCCGGGCGCTCGCCTCGCCCTCCTCGACACGCACCTCGTCGGCGCGACCCAGGTGGTCGTCGACATCCACAGCCGTTTCCGGTTCGAGACCGACCTCTGCGCGCGCCGGCGCCGCACGACACTCTCGGTCGCCGAGTTGTGCGCGGCGATGCTCGAGGCACAAGACGCCGCGTACGGCGACGGTCTCGACGCCGAACACCGCCACCCCTACATGTGGGCGGTGAAACCGCACTACTTCACCGCCTTCTACAACTGGCCCTACACCTACGGGTTGCTGTTCGGCATCGGCTTGTACGCGCGCCACCTCGCCGATCCGGAACGGTTCCGAGCCGGCTACGACGACCTGCTCGCCGGCACCGGCATGGCCGACGCGGCCGCGCTCGGCGCGGCCTTCGACATCGATGTCCGCGACGGCGCCTTTTGGACCGCGAGCCTCGACGTGCTGCGCGGCCACGTCGACGAATACGAACGACTCGCCCACGCGGCGCGCCCCGTCGCGACCCCCGCCGCCAAGACGGCCGACCCGAGCCTTCGTTGAGCGG
>SXJQ01000310.1 GCA_005779345.1 Actinomycetota bacterium | reverse complement strand
CGTAGATGAAGCTGCCGCCCGACCATACCGAGCTGTTGAGCGCCGCGAACTTGTTGTCGCCCGGCGGGATGACCGTGCCGAGGTAGCGCTGGACGATCTCGGGGTACTCCCGCACCGCGGTGTCCATGTCGCAGAACAACACACCGAGACTCTCGAGGTCCGCGCGATTCTTGTGGTACACCACTTCGCTGTTGTGGACGACGAACCCTTCCGCGACGAAGTTGTGACGACCGGCGACCTCGATGTCGTACGTCGGCTCGACTCCGACCTGCTCGATGGACTCGATGCGCACAAACCCGAACGACTCACTCGTATGCGCGCGGACGATCTCTTCCTCCGCGCCGATGCCGCACATCGCGATGATCTCGGCGAGGCCCGATAGGAGCTGTTCGTTCGCGCTCGTGAGCACCACGTCGTGGTTCTTCGGATGATCGCGGACATAGCCGTCGGCGTCGACGAAACCGGCGACGAACGCGAGGCGTTGCGATGACGGGAGGCCGGCGACCCAGTCGGGGACCCGTTTCGTGAGCGACTTGCCGCCCAGTCCGTTGAGTTGGACGAACTCCGCGAGGGCCGCGGTGCCCCGGCCGATGAGGCGCTGTCGGTCGTTGCCCAACCGCAGCTCGATGCCGAACAGGCGATCGGTCACGGCGATGATCTCGTCGACCAGCCCCGTGTCGCGATGGTCGACCGCGATCCCGACGGTGACGTACCCGTCGCTGTGCTTCAGGCAACCGTCACCGAGATAGAGACCGGCCCACCAGCAGAGGTCGTCGCTCGTCAGGCGCGGGAAGTCGGCCGCCTCCCGACGAGCCGGGACCTGCAGGACAGCGGGATGCCCGAACTCGGGAACATCGGTCGCGATCGCGACGAGGTCGCCGACGCGAAGTTCGTCGGCCGGCGTCCACCGGGTCGCGTAGCGCCGGCGTTGGCGCCCCGGACGCCGCTCGTCGCACAGCACGAGGAACGGATGGTTCCCCGATGCGCCGATCGTCCGACCCCGCGCCGAGATCTCGTAGATCTCCTTGTCGCCGGACTGCGCGACGGCAACCACCTTCGCCGCGACGATCTCGCGGTTCGCCTCGTCGAGTGCGAATACCGTCGTGTCGGGCTCGAGCTCCTTGATCGACCGCATACCCGCAGCGGTCCACACCCGCGTCGAGCCTCGCAAGCACTCGTACTGAGCGGTGACGCCCGCGAGGAACTTGCGCTCGGCTTCGGGGATGCCCAACTTCTCGTAGGTCTCCTTCATGCCCTCGGGGAGCATGTCCCAGTCGGAGACCTGACCGTCGGTCGGCTTGATGTAGTAGTAGATGTCGTCGAAGTCGAGGTCGGGCATGTTGTCGGCGAACCACGGCAGCATCGGCTTGCGCTCGAACCGCGTGAGAGCGCTGAGCCGGAACTTCGTCATCCATGCCGGCTCGCTCTTGTGGAACGAGATGTCGCGGACGATCTCCTCGTTGACGCCCTTGCGCGGCCGGTAGACGAACTGGTCGCCGTCGTTCCAGCCGAGCTTGTACCCGCCGAGATCCAGATCTTCCACGGCCATGGCGACCACCTCCGAAGCGGAGAACCCGGCCCGGGAGCGGCCGGATAATTTCCACTACGCAGATAGTAACAATTGCCGGGGCCGGGTCCCAAGCGGAGCCACTCGCCTGCCGGTCAGGCGTCGCCCGCCGCCTCGATACTCGTCGTGGTCGCCGGGCTCGCCGGGCTCGCCGGGCTCGCCGTCGTTGCCGAGGTCGTCGAACCGGCATCCGGGTCGGCCGCCTCGGACTCGCTCCGATCCACCGCCTCGCGTACGAGGTTGCGGGCGCGCCGCAACTGACGGCCCTGTTCTTCGTAGTCGCCCGTCGCCGCAGCGCGATCCGCGAGTTCGAACGCCTCCTCGGCACGTGCGAGCAACTCGGCCACGGTCGCGTCGTCGTCGCCGGGGTCGGTCGGATCAACGGGATCGGTCGGTTCCGCGGTGCCGAAGAGCCGCGCGAGCGCGGTGTCGAGGTCCGCGTCGAAGACGGCCTGCTCGCCATCGGTGACCGCGACCCCGGCGAGCGTGAGGAACGAGGTCCGGTCGGTGTCACTCGCGATGTAGATCGGCTGGAGGTAGAGGAAGCGATCCCCGATCGGCAGCACCTGCATCTCGCCGTACTGGAGCGACGAACCGCGGTTGTCGATGAGCGTGAGGCGCGACGAGATCGTCTGGTCGCGCTGGATCAGCTGCGCCGCCTGTGACGGCGAGATCGCTGCGGAATCGCCCGTCACCTGATACACGATGAGCTCGCCGTAGTGCTCCGGGTCGGAGCGCGCGACCACGAACGACTGGAGTTGCTGCTCGCGTCCGATCGGTGCGTACGGACGGGTGAGCACGAACTCCGCCTCGTCGGACCCGGGCAACGACATCATCAGGTACATCGGTTGCGCGGGCCGCCCGACCGGCTTGGGTCGGTCCGAACGCCCACCGTCGTTGCCCACCGCGACCGTCGACGATGTCGTCGACACGGTGTCGCCGTTGCGGACCGGGTCGGTGGCGGTCGGGGCGATCTGCCACTGCTGCGACCCGCCGTAGAAGTCGTCGGGGTCGGTGACGTGGTATTCCGCATACTGCGCCGACTGCACCTTGAACAACTCTTCGGGGTAGCGGAAGTGCGCGAGCAACTCGGTGGGGATCTCGCTGCGATCGGTGAACAGATCGGGGAACGCCTTGCGCCACGACCGCAGGATCGGGTCCTCGTCGTCCCAGGCGTAGAGCGTGAGCGAACCGTCGTACGCGTCGACCACGGCCTTGACCGAGTTGCGGACGTAGTTGAAGTCGTGGCCGAGACCGCGTGCACCGTCGAGCGTCGTCGACTGTGCATATGGGTACCGGTCGGTGGTCGTGTACGCGTCGACGACCCAGAGCACCCGTCCGTCGAGGAGGACCGGGTACGGGTCGCCATCGACGTGGAGGAACGGCGCGACCGTCTCGACGCGACTGCCGACATCGCGGTTCCACATGACGCGTGCCTGGTCGGTGACCCGCGACGACAAGAAGAGGTCCTTGTCCCAGAACCTCAGGGCCAAAGCGGCCTTGGTGAATATTCCCGAGACCGGCACGCCGCCGCGCCCCGCGTACTCGACGGTCGCGTCGGAACCCTCGCTGCTCGACGCGGCCTCGACCTCGGCGTCGGGCGATCCCACGACGACGTATCCGCCGATCGATTCGCCGTAGTAGATGCCCGTCCGATCGACCGCGGGCGCGAGTTCGCCGGTCGGAGGAATCCCGCGCAGGCGGAAGCTCGCGCCGCCGTCGTCGGTCGCCTCGTTCGCGGCCGCGACGACGGCCCCGTTGCCGTGGGTGAAGATCAGATGGCGGGCGACCCACGAGTTGCTCGGGAGCTGCGCCGGGTTGAGTTCGCGGGTCGCGATGATGACGGAGCGATACTCGTCGCCGAACCGGTACCGGTCGATGTCGAGATCGGGGAACGCGTAGTACGAGCGGAAGCCCTGCAGCTCGTTGAACTGTCCTTGCAGCTTGAGCGGGTCCCACAACCGCGCGTTGTCGATCGTCGCCGTCGCCTGCTCGACCTCGGCGCGGCCGACCGACTCGCCGGTCTCGAACTCGGCGGTCGTCAGATCGTCGAGCGCGTAGGCCGCGCGGGTCGCCTCGATGTTGCGGGCGATGTACGGCCGCTCCTTGGTCTGCTCGCTGTTCTTCACCGAGAAGGCCTGCGTCGTCGCCGGAGCGATCGTGCCCACCACGATCGAGACGAACCCCCACAGACCGACGGCGATGACGGGCAGCGCGAACCCGCGCTGCCAGATGTTGACGATGAACAAGATCGCGGCGATCACCGAGATGACGATCAACAGGTTGAACGCCGGGAGCTGCACATTCACGTCGGTGTACGACGCGCCGTCGACGGGACCGCGTCGCGAGAAGACCAGCTCGAATCGATCGAAGTAGTACTGCACGGCCTTGACGATCGCCATCAACGCGAGGAGCACCGACAGGTGCCCCTTCACCTGGGGCGTCACCCGCTGGAACGGACTCTGGAAGCGGATGCCGCCGTTGAGGTAGTGCGCGACGGTCGTGACGAGCAGCGTGACGAGCAACGCGGCGAAGGTCAGGCCGAGCGCGAAACGGATGAACGGCAGCTCGAACATGTAGAAGCCGAGATCGCGGTGGAACTGCGGGTCCTTGGTGCCGAAGTCGACCCCGTTGCGGAACAGCAGCCACTCCTCCCACTGCGACGCGGCGTTCGCCCCCACCGTGATCGCGAACAACAGCGCGATGCCCGCGCGCAGACGTCCGGCGAACGGCCCGACGAACGCGCGGTAGCGCTCGACGAGCTCGTCTTCGGGGCCGAGGTTGCGGTACTGGGGTGCGAGCCGCTCGGCGACCGCGAGGCTGATCATCATCAGGGCGAAGGTCGCCACGATCGACACGATCGCCGGGAGGAACCGGGCAGTGACGAGACCCCGCCACACGTCGGTGCGGTCGAGCTCGTCGAACCAGAGGTAGTCGGTCGCCACGCGCGCGATCCCGCGCAGGCTCAGCACCAACACGAACAAGGTCGCGATGGCGACGATCAGGGCGACCCGGGGTGCACGGGGAGCGCGCGGGACGCGTCCTCGACCCGCGGGAGGTGCAGGGTCCGGTTCGGGAGGAACGCGCATCCGAGCGATCGTAACGGGCGCCGGCACGGCCGCACGGCCGCGGCGCGCGGACTGTCAGTCGACGCTGACCACGGCGACCGTAAGCGAACAGCGACACCCCGCGTAGGCGGGCGGATGACGGTGTCCGGTCGGGAACTCGGCGCCCTTCAGCGTCGGCTCCAGAGCGTTGTCGGCGCAGTCGGCACTGCAGCCCGTCGCGGCGAGCACCCATTGCAGGATCGTGCCCTCGGCCGCCGCGTCGAACGCTCCCCGGGCGTACGCGCCGGCGAGCACGTCGATGACCACGCCCTCGAGCTGCTGCGATCGGAACTCGCGTGAGCGGGCGCTGATCGTCTCGATCGCGGCCGCCGTGTCGACGGCATCGTCGATCGCCGAGGCCAACCGCGCGCGCACCGGATCGAGCACGTCGCGCGTCAACTCGAGCGTGAGGCCGGCGGGCGACGGCGCGGCGGCGCCACCCATGTCGGTCCGGCCGGCTCCGTAGGCCTCCGCCGCGGCCTCGCCCAGTGCCTCGGCCCACGCGGCAGCGTGGTCGTCGAGCCCGGGGAGCACCGACTCCGATCCGACTCTGCCCTTCTGACGCCGCAGCGCGTCGAGCAGCGCATTCTGGTCGTCCTGCGCGACGCGCTTGGCGCGCTTCAGCGCCGGCGCCAGCACGTGCGCGACCGCACGCGCGGCGCGGCCCGACGGCGAGTCGTCGAACGGCTCGGCATCGACCTCCGCATCGACTTCCACGTCGACTTCTGCATCGGTGTCCGCACCGACCTCCGTGTCGCCGTCCACTTCGACCGCACGCTCGCGTTCCGCGCGGATGCGCGCGAAGAGCGCGTCGGGATCGGGCAGCGCCGCGCCATCGTCGGAAGCCTCGGGCTCGACCGCCTCGGCGAGTGCGGGCGCCGCGTCGTCGGCCGCGGCCGCCTCGGCGGCGTAGGCCGCGGCGATCGTCTCGGCGTCGACCGCCTCCGGCCGCACCTCGGCGGCGCGGCCCTCGACCTGGGCCAGCGCGTCGGTCGCGTCGAGGAACGAACGCTTCACCGTGCGATAGGCCTCGAGCAGCTTCTCCCGACCACCGCGCAGCTCGTTGATCTGGTCGGTGAGCAGCGCGCGGCGGTGCGTGAGGTCGGCGAGGACACGTTCGCGGAGGTCGCGCGCGCTGTCGACCAGGCCGCGAGCGCGCTCGCGTGCTGCGTCGATCTCGTGGTCCACGGCGCGTGCGGCCTCGGACCGCAACGCCTCGATCTCGGCGTCGGCGCGCTGTCGCAGATCGTCGGTGTGCCGTTCGGTCTCGGCGCGCAGCGCCGCGCCCTCGTCGTTCGCGAGCTGTCGGATCTCCGCCGCGGCCGCCTCGGCCTCACCGGTTCGCACCGCGAGCAGGCCCTCGGCCTCGTCGCGCATCCGCTGCGTGTCGGCCTGCGCTTCGGTGAGCAGGCGCGCCGCGTTCTCCTCGGCTTTATTCCGGATGTCGCGAGCGGCGTCACGCGCCGTGTGCAACAACCGCGAGGTCTCCTCACCGAGCGCGTCGAGGAGTTCGTCCTCGCTCAGCTCGCGCGGCGTCCGGGCGGTCTCCTCCGCCTGTTCGAGCGCGGCCTCGAGCTCTCCGTTGCGGCGCCGCGACTCGGTGAGCTCATCCGCGACACGGCGCAGGAACGCCTTGACCTCGGCCTCGGCCACCCCACGGAACGAGGACGAGAACGTGCGGTTCGCGACCTCGTCGGGCGAGAGCTTCGGAGTGCTCGTGATGGCGCGTTGGCGGCGCTCGTCGGTCATGTCTTCCTCCCGGCCCCGCTCCGCACGCAGTGGGCCATCGTAGGAGGTCGCAGAGCGCGGTCGGTGGTCTTGGGCGAGTTCTCCGCGCGCCGCCTCCGCCGCGCCGCCCGACCAACGGTCACGGCGCCGTCGCCGGCGCGGCGACGGGAGGCAGTGGATCGCCCCCCGCCGCCTCGAGTGCGGCCAGCGCCTCGTCGAGCGTGTCGACCTCCACCACCCGGTCGACCGCGCGTTTCGCCGCGGCGACCTCGGACTCACAACTCTCGAAGAAGTCGACGGCGGCGGCGTACCCGTCGCGGTTCGCGTACGCGTCGGGCTCGGAGGGTTCGGTGCACTTCGGCACGAGCATGAGCGTGGCACCTCGTCGGTCGGCGGCCTTGGCCTTCAGATCGACCCGCCCGACCTCGCCGACCTCGCCGTTGATGTCGATCGTTCCGGTCACCGCGACCTGGAGACCGCCGCTCAGGTCGCCGGGTGTGAGGTCGTCGATGAGTGCGAGCGTCATGGCGAGCCCCGCCGACGGCCCGCCGATCGACTCGATCTGCCCGCCGAAGCGGATGTCGATCGGAAATCCGAGATGGGGTTGCGGAAACACGCCGATGATCGCGATGCCCTCGCCGTTGTCGACGGTCTCGATGTCGACGGTCTCGCGCTCGCCGTCGCGTTCGTACGTGATCGAGACGGTCTCACCGGGGTCGTGCTCACGGATCGTCGCCGCGAACTGATCGGTCGCCCGCTCCGAGTCGAGGACCACACCGTCGACCTCGAGGATCACGTCGCCGGCTCGCAGGAACGTGGCCGCGGGACGACCCGCGATCGTCGACGCGACCTCGAGTCCGTCGAGCAGCTCGATCTCCAACCCGATCTTTTCGAGCGCGAGCTTCTTTGCCGCGAGTTGGGCGACCGACATGGCCGAGGTCGAGGCGCCGTCGAGGTCGGCCGGGGAGCTCCCTGGCTCGTCGTAGTCGGTCGACTTCGCGTCGATGTCGGGATCGAGCGCGGCCTGGAGCCAACGGAACAGCGTGATGTGGTCGCGACGTCGCACGAACAACAGGTACACCTGCCCCTCGGTGTCGTCGTACACCGGGGCGCCCTCGATCTCTACGAGCGGCTGCACCGCAACGGCGTCGCCCGGTGCCTCGGTGTAGTAGTCGACGCGCACGAACTGACCCGCGATCAACGCACCGACTGCAGCGACCAGAGCGGTCCACCCGAGCACCGCGAACGCGAACCCCCACCATTTCCTCTCCTCGCGGTGTCGACGACCGCGAGATCGATCCGCGGCCGACCGCGAAGGTTCGGTGGGCGGAGGTTCGGAATCCGGAGAGTCGGGCTGGTCGCTGACGATGGCACAGCCTGCCACGACCACCGCCTCGACCAACATCGCGACCGGTTTCGGTACCCCGCGCCGCAACGCCAGGACGAGCGGATCAGGTCGTGGCTTCGCCGGACGCGTCGAGCGCCGCACGCACGACGATCCGCTGGCGCGCGCTGCCCTTGGGATGGCACGCGAACAGCGTGAGCGTGCGACCGGGCGCCTGATCCACGATCCAGAGGTCGCGCGGCTCGACGATGAACTGCTCCGTCACGCGGTAGACGTGCCGGGTCCCGTCGACCATCGTGAAGACGATCTCGTCGCCCGCGACGAGACGGTCGAGGTCGAAGAACGGATGCGAACGGGTGACCCGATGGCCCGCGAACACCGAGTTGCCGTACCCACCGGGCATGGGGGTACCGGGCCAATGTCCGGGACCCACGTCGATGACCGTGAGCCAGACGCCCTCGTAGATCTCGTGGTCGAGCCCGATCGCGGGGATCGAGATGCGGCCGACGGCGACCACGGCAACGTCGGCCCGCGCGTCGACCGGAGGACCGTCGGGGACCGGGAGCGGAGGGGCGCCCGAGGTCGTCGTGGGCGCGATGGTCGACGCGGTCGTTGTCGGGACGGCGTCCGCGGTCGTCGAGGTGGCCGCCGACACCGCGGCGGCGACGGTTCCGGCCGCGGCGATCGGCGCGGTCGCCCCGGGCTGAGGCGCGAGCGCGCTCCACAGGCCGGCACCCGCCAGCCCGATGGTGATGATCGGCAGCACCGCCCCTCGCCGCATCATTCGGGGATCGGCACGCTCCACGATCACCTGTAGCGTCGCGGCCCCGATGATCCACGACCCCGCGACCGCGTTCGCCGCTGGGCACGCGGTCGAGCGAGCCGCCCGCTGCGCCTCCTACGGCCTCACTCGCCGCCGCTGGCCAAGGGGAACGGCCGCGGCGCTCGCCGAGGCTGCCCGCGCCGATCCCGACGCGCGCGTGCGCGCCGCTGCGCTCGGGGCACTCGTGCGCCGTGCGCACCCGAGTCGGGCCCGG
>SXJQ01000309.1 GCA_005779345.1 Actinomycetota bacterium | reverse complement strand
GTGGGTCACGGCGACGACACAGCCCGCGTAGTCGTGCAGGTAGCGCTCGAGCCACGCGACCGACTCCGCGTCGAGGTGGTTCGTCGGTTCATCGAGCAACAACAGGTCGGGCTTGCTCAACAGGAGCCGACAGAGCGCGACCCGTCGCCGCTCACCGCCCGAGAGCGTGGCGACGTCGGCGTCGTCTGGTGGGCACCGCAGCGCGTCCATCGCGATGTCGAGCGTGCGATCGATCTCCCAGCCGCCCGCCGAGTCGATCTTGTCCTGGAGGTCTGACTGCTCGGCGAGCAACTTGTCGAAATCCGCATCGGGATCACCCATCGCGTTGCAGACCTCCTCGAAACGGTCGAGGAGCCCCTTCACGTCGCCGACGCCTTCCATCACGTTGTCGCGCACGTTCTTGTCGGGGTCGAGCACCGGCTCCTGGCGCAGGTAGCCGACCCGGTACCCGGGCGTGATCCGGCACTCGCCTTGGTAGCCGTCGTCCTCGCCCGCCATGATCCGCAACAGCGAACTCTTGCCGGCACCGTTGGCACCGAGCACCCCGATCTTGGCATCGGGGTACATCGAGATGTTGATGTTGCGCAGGACTTCCTTGTCGGGCGGGTGCACCCGACGGAGGTTGCGCATGGTGATGATGAACTGAGGTGCCATGCGCCGGAGGCTACCGAGGGCACGCCCGTACACTCGGCCGATGGCGCACGAATCCATCGACCCGGCGATTCCGGCACGCGGCGACACGACCACCGCGACCACGGCACGAGCCGCGGCACTCTCGCCCGTCTACGCGATCGCCGACCGCTACATCGACGAACTCGCCGAGCTCGATCCGATCGCCGCGACCGGGATGGGCGTCGCCGGCCACGACGATCGACTCCCCGATCTGTCGCCCGAGGGCGCCGCGGCCCGCGACGAGCTCAGCCGCCGCACGTTGTCGGCTCTCGGCGCCGCGCCGATCGAGTCGGACCGCGACCGCGTCGCTCGCGCACTGATGACCGACCGGCTCGGCATCGGCCGCGAGCGCTACGACGCCGGCGATCCGACGCGCGACATCCGGGTGCTCGGGAGCCGGATGGGTTCGGTGCGCGCCACGTTCGATCTCATGCGCACCGACACCGAAGCCGATTGGGCGACCGTCGCGACCCGGATGCACGCCGTCCCCGACGCGCTCGCCGGTTGGATCGCGAGCCAGCGCCTCGGCGTCGAGCGCGGTGTCGTGGCGGCCAAGCGCCAGGCGGCCGGCTGCGCTACGCAGGCAGCGACGTGGGGCGGGCTCGACAACGACACGCGCCCGTTCTTCCACGCCTTGACCGACCGCTACGAGGCCGCACCCGAGCATTCCCCTGCGCTGCTGACGCGCCTACGAGCCGCGGCCGACGCGGCGACGACGGCGTACGCCGAGGTCGCCCGCTTCTTGCGCGACGAGTACCACGCGGCAGCGTCGGAACGCGACCCGGTCGGGCCCGAGCGCTACGCACGCGAGGCGCGTGCCTATCTCGGCGCGACGATCGATCCGGTCGAAACCTCTGAGTGGGGTTGGAGTGAGCTCGCCCGGATCGAGGCACGAGCGAAGGAGGTCTGCGATCGCATCCGACCCGGCAGTTCGTGGTCGGAGGCGGTCGAGGCGCTCGAGTCCGATCCTGCGTACGTGATCGAGGGCGTCGACGACTTCCGCGCGTGGAACCAGGAGCTCATCGATACCACGATCGATGAGCTCGGCGGCACGCACTTCGACATCGCCGCGCCCCTGCGGACGTGTGAGGCGATGATCGCGCCACCGGGCGGTGCGGCGGCGATGTATTACACGGCGCCGAGCGAAGACTTCGCGCGACCGGGGCGGACCTGGTATCCGACCTTGGGCAAGACACGCTTCCCGCTTTGGCGCGAAGTGTCGATCTGTTACCACGAAGGCGTCCCCGGCCACCACCTGCAGGTCGCCCAGACCGTGTACCTCGCCGACTCGCTCTCGCGCTACCAACGACTCTCGGGATTCATCTCCGGACACGGCGAGGGCTGGGCGCTGTACGCCGAGCGCCTCATGGGCGAACTCGGTTACCTCGACGACCCCGCGTGGGAGCTCGGCATGCTCGCCGCACAGGCGATGCGCGCGGTGCGCGTGATCGTCGACATCGGCATGCACCTGGAGCTCCCGATTCCCGCGCACGCCGACTACCACCCGGGCGCGGTGTGGAACGCCGAGCTCGCGCTGCCGTTCGTGATCGAGCGCAGTCGCTTCCCCGCCGACTTCATGCGTAGCGAGGTCGACCGCTACCTCGGGTTGCCCGGGCAGGCCATCAGCTACAAGGTCGGCGAGCGGGTCTGGCTCGAGTGCCGCGACGAGTCGCGCCGCAAGCACGGTGCCGCGTTCGACCTCCGGGCGTGGCACGCGTATGCGCTCGACCTCGGCGGGCTCGGGCTCGACGACCTCCGGACCGAGCTCGCCCGGTTCTGAACCGCCGCGCCGTCTCCCGGCATAACATCGCTCGCCGTGACCGACGCACCTGACCTCGATGGTTTCGCCCGCTTCGACTTCACTGCCGACCTGTCGCCGACTGCCGACGGCGACGCCACCACCGTCACGCGTCCGGTGTACCGGTCGGGCACCGGTCCCGCGGTGGTGGTGATCCACGAGGTCCCCGGCCTCACCCCGAAGGTCGCCGACTTCGGCCGGCGCGTCGCCGACGCGGGGTTCACGGCGTACTTGCCATCGCTCGTCGGGACGCCCGGTCGCGCGTTCTCCAACGGCTACGTCGCGTCGTCGTTCTGGAAGGTCTGCGTCGCCAAGGAGTTCTCGAACTGGGCGCTGCGCACGACCTCCCCCGTCATCGCCTGGTTACGGGCACTCGCCGAGCGCGCGCACGGCGAGTGCGGCGGACCGGGCGTCGGCGCGGTCGGGATGTGCTTCTCGGGCGGGTTCGCGCTCGGCATGATGCTCGACGACCGGATGATCGCTCCTGTGCTCAGCCAGCCCTCGATGCCGTTCGCGTTCGGCAAGGCTCGCAGCGCCGACCTCGGGGTGAGCGATGCCGATCTCGCCCGCATCAAGGAGCGTGCGGCCGGCGGTTGCGACGTGTTGGGATTGCGCTTCAGCCACGATCGGTTCGTCCCCGACGCGCGTTGGGAACGGCTCCAGCGCGAGCTCGGCGAACACTTCATCGCGGTCGAGCTCGATTCGGCGCCGGGGAATCCGCACGGCCATCGCAAGGCCGCACACTCGGTACTCACCGAAGACCTCGACGACCGCCCCGAGACGCCCTCGCGCGCCGCGCTCGACGCGGTGCTCGATTTCTACCGGGAGCGCCTCCTCCCGACATGACCGCCTCGCTCGCCCGGCGGCTCGTCGCGTCGCTCGCGTGCGTCGCGCTCGTCGTCGGCGTCGCAGGGCGTTTCCAGCGGGTGCGGAACGATCTCGCCGCGGCCGACGCGGAACTGCGCGAGCTCGCGGCCGTGTCGGCAACGCTGCAAGCCGATCTCGTGCGTGCGATCGAACGCAACCGGCAAGCCGACGCGGCCCTCGCCGAGGCGCGCGGCACGCGCAGCCGGCGCACCCTGACTCGCGACGACCAGGCCGCGGGAGTCGACGCGGTCGCGGCGAAGGTCGACGAGGTGGGCCGCACCATCGACGAACGCCGCCACACGCTCGCAGCACAAGGCGAGCGCATCGAACGCCTCGAAGCATGCCTCGGCGGGGTCGCGGCCGCGCTGAATCAGCTCGCGGTCGGCGACACGACCGGTTGGGAGCAGTCGCTCGCCGAGGTCGCACCGGCCTGCGACGCGGTGCGGGCACCGACGTGAGCGGCCGGGTCGCCGCGGCCATCTCCCTCGTCGTCCTCGTGCTCCTCGGTGGCCTCGTTCACCGCGAGTACCGGACCGCGACCGACGAACTCGACGAGCGGCGAGTGCTCGGAGCCGACGCGCGGTGGGGCGTCGCTGCCGCACGGGAACAACTCGCGGCGATCGTGGAGCGCACCGCCGCCGCCGAAGCCACCACCGCCGCGGCGATCGACGACGTCGCGCTCCTCGAACGCGAGATCGGCCAGCTCGGACGGCGTCTCCGCGAGTTGCGGTCGAAACTCGAATCCGACCAGGGCACGCTCGGCTTCACCGAGACCGCCGTCTTCCTCACCGCGCTCCGAGCCGGCGACATCGATACCTGCCTGCGAGCCCAGGAGGCGGCGACCGCGGCGATCGGCGCCGGTGACCGCGGCGCCGCGGTCGCGGCGTTGAACGCGGCGGCCGACGGGTGCCGGACCGCGCTTGCCGCGAGCAGCGGAGCGCGGTTCCCCTACGACTTCCCGGATCCGTTCGTGCTGGCGGTCGGCGACGACTACTACGGCTACTCGACGAATGCCGGCGCGGGCGACGTGCAACTGCTCCATTCGGCCGACCTGCTCACGTGGGAGTTCGTCGGCAACGCGCTCGCCGCGCTCCCCGCCTGGGCGACGCCCGGTGCCACCTGGGCACCGTCGGTGCTCCCGCGGAGCGACGGCGGCTACGTCCTCTACTACACCGCTCGCGACGCGGCGAGCGGTTTCCAGTGCATCTCGAGCGCGCTCGGCGCGACGCCGACCGGTCCGTTCGTCGACGACTCGACCGCCCCGCTCCTGTGCCAGGTCGAGTTCGGCGGCTCGATCGACCCGAGCCCCTTAGTCGATGCCGCCGGCGACGCGTGGTTGGTGTGGAAGAGCGAACGTCCCGCGGTCGTCTGGTCGTGGCGCCTCGCGCCCGACGGTCGGTCGTTCGTCGGTCTCGCCAGCCAACTCGCCGCCGCCGACCAACCGTGGGAGGCGGGCGTGGTCGAAGGCCCCGCGCTGACGCGCATCGCCGGCGACCACTACCTGTTCTACAGCGGCGGCGACTGGAGTTCCGCCGACTACGGCATGGCGTATGCGCGTTGCGACGGCCCGGCGGGTCCGTGCACCAAGGTCGGCGCGGTCCTCGAGACCTCGGCACGGGTGAGCGGGCCCGGCGGCGGCGACGTGTTCGTCGACCGCGACGGACGCCCGTGGCTCGCCTATCACGGCTACGTCCCGCCCGACGTCGGCTGGCCGAACAGCCGCGTGCTGTTCGCCGACCCGATCGAGATCGACGCGACCGGCTCGCTCGCCCTCGCGCCCGGCTGATCGCACCCCGGTCGCGCGCCCCGGTCGGGGCCCACGCTCGGGCACCTGCGACACTGGTCGATCATGGAACGCGGTGAAACGATCGAGTTGCTGGTCGACAAGGTGGTCGCAGGCGGCGACGGGCTCGGCCGCGCCGACGACGGCCGCATCGTCATGGTCGCGGGCGGCCTCCCCGGCGAGCGGGTCCGGGCCACGCTCGTCAAGGTCAAACGCGACGTCGGTTTCGCTCGCGTCGAGGAGATCCTCACCCCCTCTCCCGATCGTGTCGCGCCGCCGTGCCCGCATGTCGCCGCCGGTTGCGGCGGCTGCGACTGGCAGCATGTCGAGCCCGCCGCGCAGGCTCGCCTGAAGCGCGAGATCGTGATCGATGCGTTCGCCCGGATCGCCCGACTCCCCGAGGCGCCCGTCGCGCCGACGATCGAACTCCCCGCGACCGACTATCGCCAGCGAGTCCGCTTCCTCGTCGACCGCGACGGCCATGCGGCGTTTCGACGAGCGGGGACGAACACTCCGGTCACCATCGACTCGTGTCTCGTGCTCCACCCCCGCCTCGAGCGGATGCTCGTCGACACCGATTGGAATCCGAGTCGCGAAGGCGAGCTGGCCTACGGGGTCAACACCGCCGAGACGTTTCGCACCGCTCCCACGTGGAAGCACCCCGAACGCACCGGCCAGTACCACGAGATCGTCGCCGGCCATCGCTTCACGATCAGCGCACGGTCGTTCTTCCAGATCCGAACCGACGGGGCCGAGGTGCTCGTGGGACTCGTCCGCTCCGCGCTCGGCCCTGACGTGCGGGCGCTCGCCGATCTGTATGCCGGTGTCGGACTGTTCGCGGCGACGGTGCCCGCGCCGCTCGTCGTCGCGATCGAGGGCAACCCGAGTGCGGTCGCCGACCTGCGCGAGAACCTCGCGGACCATCCCGACGCGAGCATCCATCGGATGCCGGTCGAGCGGTGGCGGGCCAAGCGGACCTACGACGCGGTCGTCGCCGATCCGAGTCGCGCCGGGCTCGGCCCCGAAGGGGTCGCGTCGGTGTTGCGATGCGCGCCCGATCGCATTGCCCTCGTGAGCTGCGACCCCGCCGCGATGGGTCGCGATGTCCGGGCCCTCGTCGACGCCGGGTATCGGCTCGAGGTGGCGACGCCGGTCGACCTCTTCCCGATGACGAGCCACATCGAGGTCGTGAGCGCCCTCGTTCGCGCCGCGTCCTGACCTGCCCGGCCGGAGGGCGTCTAGCTGAGTGCGACTTCGAGCTTCTTCAGGGCGTCCTCGTCGGAGACGTCGAGCGCGAAGCTCAACTCCGAGACGAGCACCTGTCGAGCCTTCACGAGCATCGACTTCTCGCCGGCCGAGAGTCCCTTGCTGACCTCGCGCAGGGCGAGGTTCCGCACGACCTCGGCGACCTGATACACGTCGCCGCTCTTCAGCTTCTCTTGGTGGTTCTTGAAGCGTCGACTCCAGTTCGTCGGCTCGCGCACGTCTTTCTTGGCGAGCAACTGGAAGAGGTCGTCGACGTCTTCGGAAGAGATCGGCGGTCGCATCCCGACTTCTTCGGCCTTGGCGACGGGCACCGAGATGACGAGATCGTTGTTGGCCATCCGCAACACGAAGAACTCGGTCTTGGCGCCGTCGATCTCGCGCTTTTCCTTCTTCTCGATGACCGCCGCACCGTGGTGCGGGTAGACCACCCGATCGCCGACCTTGAATCCCATTGAGCAGTGCTCCTACCGATACGGTGCGCGCCCGCCAGCGCGGAGTTGGGGATTCTACCAGTCGCGATCGCGAGCACTCCGACGGCCACTCGCGCCGCTCCGAGTGCGTCGTCATGTGCCATCCTGCGCCGATGGCGATCGTCCCGGAGTCGCGCGCGCGTCGGATCGCGCTCGCCGTTGCATTCCAGGGCGTCCTCGCCATCATCACGACGTGGCCGCTCGCGACCCGGTGGCGAACGCACCTCCCGCTCGGTGCCGAATCGGTTCCGACGGTGCCGCAGTTCAACCTCTGGACGTTGCAGTGGAACGCGGCGCGGATCCCGGATCTGTTCCGCGGCTATTGGGATGCGCCGATCTTCGCGCCGACCGCGGGTGCCTTCGCCCGCTCCGAAGCGCAGCCGCTCACGGGGCTGCTGTTCACGGTCGTCCGACCGTTCACGGGCGAGGTCGGCGGATACAACCTCGTCCTGCTCACGATGCTCACCCTGAACGGGCTCGTCCTCGCGCTGCTCGCGCGACGCCTCGGCGCGGACTACCCCGCGGCACTGCTCGCCGGCGCGCTCGGCCAGACGCTGCCGTTCGTCTCCAACGAACTCGGGGTGCTCCAACTCGTGCCGCTGTTCCCGTTCTGGCTGCTCCTCGAACGTCTCGTCGCGTATCGACAACGGCCGAACTGGGTTCGACTCGCCGACGCCGGCGCTGCACTCGGCGCGCTCGCGCTGGTATCGGGCTACTACGCACTGTTCACCGGTTTGGTGTTGGTCGTGATCGGCCCGCCGCTCGTGATCGGCGCGCGGCCGTGGCGCCAGCTCGCGCGCGACGTCGCGATCGCGGGCGCGATCGCCGGAGCGATCGCACTGCCCTTCTCGCTCGCCCAACAGCGCCACACCGCGGGATCGAGTTGGTCGTACGAGACGGTCGAGGCCAATAGCGCTCGCGGCACCGATCTGGTCCGCCACGACGACGGAACCGTCGGCGTGCCGTGGGCATTCGAGCGCGACGGTGGCCAGGCGCTGTTCCCGGGCGGCGTCGCTCTCCTGCTGGCGGGGATCGGCATCGCCGGCGCCACGCGGACGCAACGTCGGTTCGTCGTCGGCGCGATCGTGGCCGCGGCCCTGCTCGCGATCGTGGCGCTGGGGCTGCGGCTGCACGTCGCGGGCCACGTGCCGTACGCGTTCGTGCGCGATCACGTGCCGGGGTTCGACCGTCTCCGCAGCCCGTTTCGTGCCGCGGTGATGACCCAAGCGCTCCTCGCCGCACTCGGTGCGCTCGGCCTCGCGTGGCTCTGGCGCCGACCGGCCGGTCGTGTCCTCGCTGTCGCGTTCGTGGTCGCGTCGGTCATCGAAACGGTGCACTGGGATCAACCCACGAGCCGCGTCCCCGACGTCGCCGGTTTCGACTGGGTGCAGTGGCTCGACGACGCTCCATCGGGAGTCGTCGCTATGGTGCCGTTCCCCGCGACCGGCAATGTCGGCGACTACGACGACACGACCGTCGCGATGCTCGCGGGCCTCGAACACGGCCACCCGCTCGTGAACGGCTACACCGGCCTCTTCCCCGAGTCGTACCGCTCGTTGCGATCGGAGATGGCCTGGTTCCCCGACGCCGCTACGGTCGCGATCCTCGACGAGTTCGACGTGACCTACGTCGTGATCCGCCACGACTGGGAGCGGGCCACGACGGCCGCGGTCACGTTGCCCGCGCTCGGCTACGAGCGAGTGTTCGCCGGAGCGACGCGCGACGTGTGGCGCCGGCGCTGAGGGTTCAACCCGGCGCCGATCACTTCTCCGAGTGTGCCTTCTTCGCAGCGAGCCACTCGGTGACCATCGGGCCGAAGTTCGCAGGGTTGTACGCGTCTTCCTCCGACGAGAACTGCATGTTGCCGGCGTACTTCAACACCGTGATGTTGTATTGCTCGTACACCTTGCCATCACCGGGATCGTTGAACCGATTCTCGATCTGACAGATCCACCAGCCACGCTCCTCGTCGCACACACACCAGTCGTGCGGGAACTCGGTCATCTCGGTGTACGGCCACTGCGACATGGTCGCGGAGATCCACGCGTAGATCTCCTCGCGGCCGTTGAACTTGCCGTACATGTGCTCGGTGTAGGTCGCGTCTTCGGTGAACAGGTCGGCCCACGGTCGCCAATCGCCGGTACGACCCGCCTCGGCCGCCGTCGCCTTGAAATGTTCGTGCGCGGCCTCGAGTTCTTCCCTCGACCACTGACCCATCTGTCGCTCCTCGTCGCTGCAACGCCGCTGTCGGCTCGCGCCGCAGTCTGCCAGTTCAGTGACAGACGCCGCCCGTCGAAGGCGGAAGGTCGAGTGCCGGGTTGCGATCGAAGAATCCGACGGGCGACAACAAGAATCCCGTGTACTCGACGGGCATCACGGGCCAGTCCTCCGGTCGCGGGAGGTGCGTGATCCCGAAGCCGTACCAGAGCACGACGTCGGTGTCGACGAGATCGCGATCGGCCGCGGTCCATCTCGGGAGACCGTCGCCGCCCGCCGACTGGTTCGGGTAGTCGCCCGCTGCTCGCATCTCGTCGGGGGCATACGGCGTCACCCAGAGGTTGTGGCGGGCGAATCCCGCGCGTTGTCCGACCGAGGACGACGGGTCGGCGAGCAGTGTCGGTGTGCTCATCGTCGGGATGAGCTTGTAGCCGACCGGCCGACCCATCCCGTTGTGCACGCCCTCGTTCACGACGCGCCACGAACGCGACGTCGCGGCGTTGACGACCCGACGTGCCGCGGTCTCGGATTCGAGCAGGGTCGTGCGGGCCCGGAACGCGTTCGCCCACGGGTTGCCGTCGCCGGGCGGGACGACTTCGGCCTCGACCTCGTACACCCGATTCACCGCGCCGTCGACGTCGAGGTCGAGACGAGCACAGAACATGTGTTGATGGAACGGCGCGTACACGCCGGGTGCGACCTCGTTGCCCCACTCCCGGGTCGATCCGGGTTCCATCGCACCGACCGAGAGGATGCCCGTCGGCTTCTCCTCGAGCTGCACGGTGCGGTCCTGGGAGAGGTACCTGTAGAAGCCGTACTCGTAGGTGCCGACCGTCGCGATGTGGCTGATCACGAGGCGCCGCGACCGCCGGACCTCGCTCGTGCCGCCCATGAGGTCGACGTGCTTCCACAAGATGTCGTAGTCCTCTTCGTGCATGCAGATCGCGTTCGTGATCGTCCACGCCCTGCCGCGCTCCGACCCGAGGACGGCATCGAAGTAGAAGATCTCGCCGAGGCAGTCGCAGCCGAGCGTGAGGCTCTGCGTCATCCGACCGAGGCCCCACTCCCCCGCGTCGAACGCATTCTTGAACCCGTGCATCTCGCCGGGATCGCCGTACGGGACGACCATCTCGCTCATCGACAGCCGGTGCGCGACCGAGCGGCCGTCGTAGGCGAGTTGGTGCAACACGAGGCCCTCGTAGGGATCGAACGTGACGCGCACCGACCACTTCTGCCACTCGACGAGGTTCCCCTCGACGGTGAAGCTCGGCCCCTCGGGTTGGGTGATGTGGAGGGGCTTGATGTCGCTCCGCAGCGGCTCGTGGTCGGCAGCGAAGTAGCGAGCGTGCTGGGCGGGCAACGCCACCGCCCCGTGGTCGATCACCTCGATGACCTCGTTCCGGCCGAGATCGACGTGCACGACGAGGCCCTCGATCGGCCGCGCGTATCCGTTGTCCTCGGGGTATTCGCGCACGAACGAGATGCAGCGCGCGATGCGCCGCCCGACCTCGGCCGCGTACCCGAACGTCCCGGCGGGCCAAGGGTCGACCTGCACGTTGTCGACGTCGGTGATGCCGCGACGCGCGAGCGCAGCACGGAACTCGGGGTTCGCCCGCACCGCCGCGACCGCGTGGGCCGACTCGGTGAACAGCAGCGTGGGGCGTTCACCCTCGACGACGCGCCACTCCAACACCTCGCCGCGCGTCACCGACACGAGCGCCTCGATCAGCGCGAGTTCCGGACCGGGCACGATCTGGGCGCGCACGCACCGGTCGATCGGGTCGCCCGGCGACCACCCCGCGAGCACGACCTTGTCGGGCTCGGCGAGCACGAGGTGCGCGAACAACGCGCCCTCGGGAACCTTGCCGGTCGCGCGACAGATCGCGGCGGCCCGTTCCACCTCCGCCGCGGTCAACATCGAGAGCGGGTGGTTGGCGGTGTCCGGCACGAGTCCCATGCCGGCGCACGCTACGCGGTGTCGATCCGCTCGAAGCCCTCCGCGTACCGACCTGCGGCCAGCCCCGCCCGCTCGGCGACGGCCGCCGACCACCCGCGAATCAGGTCGGGCATTCGTTCGGGTTCGGGCATCTGACTGCGGTGGCAGAGCAGCGCCTCGAGCTTGCGGTCGATCGCGTCGGTCGTGTCGACGAAGCGATCGGGCTCCTGGCGGGCCATCATCCAGACCTCGGGGACCGTGTGTGGCTCGAGGCCCTCCTCCTCGAGGAGGTCGGGGAACGACCACGCGTTGCGAGCGTCGGGGTACACCGCGCAGATCGTCGCATCGCCGGCGGCGAGGTGGTCGGGATGACTCGCGTAGATGCGCGGGATGAACCGGTCGGGCGACTGACAGATCACCCGGTCGGGTCGCACGATGCGGATCACTCGGCTGATCGCCTTGCGCAGCGCGAGATCGGCTTGGAGCATCCCGTCGGCGAACCCGAGCCAGTGCAGGTCGGTCACACCCACGACCGCGGCCGCCTTGGTCTGCTCCTCACGGCGGATGCGGGGCATCTCGGCGCGCGGGATCCCGGTTTCGGCGCCGCCCGCGTCGCCGTCGGTGCAGAGGCAGTACGACACGGCGATGCCGCGGTCGGTCCACGTTGCCACCGAGCCCGCAGCGCCGAAGTCGACGTCGTCGGGGTGAGCGGTCACGACGAGCACCCGAGCCACGTCGGCATGATCCAGCACGCCCACGAAACTACCCGGGGTACGACGGCCGACCTCGGCGCTACCGTCGGCGGGTGGACTCCGCGGCGACCTCGACCGACCGCACCGATGCGCGCCGACCCGACCTGGTGCCCGTCGGCGCATTCCGCTCCGGCGGGTTCAGCTCCGACGACCTCGTCGGGCTGCTCGCGGACCCCGTGCGGCTGCGCGTCGTCGCCGCGTTGGCGCTCGGCGCGAACAACCTCGACGATCTGCAGCGCGAGACCGGATCGGACCTCCGGAGTCTCACCCGCGCCGTGACACGGCTGTGCGACGCGGGGCTCGTCGTATCGGGTGAGGAACGCACGCTGTTCCTCGTGGAGGAGGCCTTCCGCGTGACGGCACGCGCCGCGGCTGCGGAGCGGCGCCCCGGCGTCGACGAACACGGCGACGCGCCCCGTGCCGAGGCCAAGGTGCTCCGCGCGTTCGTGCGCGAGGGTCGGCTCGTCGCGATCCCGGCAGCGGCGGCCAAGCGGCGCGTGATCCTCGAATGGCTCGCGCAGCGGTTCGAGCCGGGCGAGCGCTACTCCGAGACGATGGTGAATCTCATCCTCGGACGCGTCCACGCCGACACCGCCGCGCTCCGTCGCTACCTCGTCGACGACAACTTCCTCGACCGTGCCGACGGCACCTACTGGCGTTGCGGCGGCCGCACCGACTGATCGACCGACGGATCTCGGGCAGCGCCTCCGAACGCGACTCCCCCATGGGCGATCTCGCGGTGGGCGGCCTCGACCGTGGCGGTCATCGACTGCGCCAGCGACGCGGCGACGATCGCGATCACGACCAACAACGTCGCGACGATCGCAGCGAAGCCACGGTCGATGAACGGCAGCACGAACGCGACGAGTCCGCCGAGGCTCGCGACTTGATGCGCGATCCACCAGCGCAAGACGGCCGCGCGCGCTGCCGGTCGGCCGCTGAGCGTGTCGCGCACCGCCTGCACCGGCCACCAGAAGTTGACAATCGGGATCATGAGCGAGATCGCCGCGAGCCCCGGGCCGCGCCGCGCCGGACGGCCGAGCGCGACGCCGGTCTCGACCGTGCGGTAGATCCACAGGATCAGACAGATCGACAGGCCCATGCCCAGTGGCGACACCAGCGACGTCCACGGCGACAGTGGGGTTCCTACCGGTCCCCCGTCGTCGTCCAGGTCGCGCATGAAGTCGACGATGGCGTATGCGGTCGCGATCCCCGAGATCGTGACGACGGGCTGGGCCCAGACGGCGATCCGGAGCCAACGCGCCGTCTCGTGCTGGCGGCGCAACGGCACCGCGGCCGGGTCGTAGCGGATTCCCCAGCCGGCGCCATCCCACCACCGCCAGCGGGTGGGATCTTCTGGGTCGGGGTACCAGCCCGCGGCCGGTGACGACATGGGCTCACCGAACACGTCGACCCGGGCGAGCCCGGGCCGACATGCGCTGGAAGTGGGTTGTGGACTGCGGCGAACCGCAGCAGCCGAAGGGCGGGGAAGCCACCACGACCGTCGACAATGTCTCACGACCGACGGTCCGAGTGGTGGATTTCCGGGCGGCTTTCTGCCTGCGGCCCGGACCCTCGACCGTGTAGCCGGCGTCCGCGGCATCCCGTCGGTCCAGTCGATTCGGGCTGAAGAGACGAACCCCTACAGGTACAGACGCATGCGTTCCGCGCAGGCGTCGAGCGCCGGCCCGTTGCCCAAGAACGCGTTGTACACGATGTGTGAGAGGCCGATGTGGATCGCGCAGAGTCGGAGGCGTCGCTCGATGTCGCGGAGGTCGGCGCCGACCGCGGCCCAGTGCTCGAGGGCCGCGGCGAGGAGGTCGAACTCGACGAGGGCGTCGTACCAGGACGTCCAAAAGACGATGAGCGCGATCTCGTACGCGAAGTCACCGGTGAACGAACATCCCCAGTCGAAGATGCCCGAGATCACCGTTCCGTCGACGTAGACGTTGCGGTTCACCAGGTCGCCGTGCACCACGTGGGGCGCGACGTCGACGCCGGGACTCAACCGTTCGAGCTCGGCGTACCCTCGCGCGAACGCCCTTTCGCCACCGGGATGCGCACGGAGGCGTTCGCGCCAACCCGACAGTCGGCTGCTCCGCGGCAGATCGACTGTGAGGAGGTACTCGCGCCACGTGGCTCGGATGCCGAGATCGGTGGCCCCGAAGCAGTCCGGTCCGTCCACCGGTACCGCACGGAGCTCGTCGAGCGCCTCGAACAGCTTCGGCGTCACCGCGCGCCAGCCGTCGGCGTCGAGCGACTCCAGCGGCGTCCCGTACACGCGCGTCGAGATCGCGTAGTGGCCGTCGAACGCCTCGCCGATCTCGGACACAGCCGGGATGGGCAGTGCCGCCGAACCCCACGCGCTTGCGTTCCTGTCCTTCTCGAAGTCGTCGCGTCGGCGCCCGAACCGCACGACGAGATCCCGTTCGGCGGTGCGGAACCCGAAGCACCGCGACCACGCGCCTTCCCCGACCAGCTCGACACCGCTGACGGCGGCGAATCGCTTCCCCAGCCACGTGCGCGCGAGTTCGAGATCGACGGTGGTCGGCGCTTCGATCCCCGCAGCGTACGGGACTCCCGTGACGTGGCCTCTTGGACCTGTTGAACGAGGTCCACCGGCTGATCGAACAGCGCGGTATTCAGTTCGTGCTGACCGGATCGAGCGCCCGGAAGCTCCGGCGCGGCGGCGTGAATCTCCTCGCCGGGCGGGCTCGCCTCGCGTGATCCCAGAGTGATGTCGACGACCCTTGACAGCCGAACGGTCGAAGCGCAGGGTGAACAGACCGTGGAACAGCCGACCCGCAGAGGAGAGGCGATGGGTGAGGACGATCCTCCCGGCCGCACTCGCGGCGCCGCACGGTAACGCTCGCCGCGGTACACGTCCTCACACCGCAACGGCCTCGATGCCGACGAACGAACGTCGTGCCCGCAGCCGACCCGGTCGGCGCCGCAAGTCGTGTCAGTCAACCATCGGTCGATCTCACCGCCCCGGGGCGCCCCCGGGGCGGTGACGCGTCAGCGGGCGGGAAACCCTGCCAGAATCCTGGCCATGACCCCAGTCCTGCCCCAGAAGCGCGCCCTGCACAGGACGCTTGCGATCTCGTCGCTGTCGGCATTCGTGCTGCTCGGTGCCCTCGGCCTCGGTGCTTGCGGAGGCGGTGACGACGAATCCGGTGGCGCGAGCACCAGCGCCTCGAGCGCGGCGCCCCCCGACACGACGGCGCCGGCCACGACGACGACGATCTCGGTCGAGCCGCTGCGGATCCTCGTCTCCAATGACGACGGGTACGCGGCCGAGGGTATCGACGTGCTCGTCGCGGCGCTCCTCGAACTCCCCGACGTCGAGGTCACCGTCGTGGCGCCGTTGGAGAACAAGAGCGGTGCCGGGGGCAGCACGACCCCCGGCACGCTCACCGCGACCGAACAGCAGACCGCGGGTGGCTACCCGGTGACTGCGGTCGACGGCTTCCCGGCCGACAGTGTCAACTACGGTCTCGACTCCGTGCTCGCCGACGCCCCGCCGCACCTCGTGGTCGCGGGCTCCAACTTCGGCCAGAACCTCGGCGTGCTCACCGACGTGTCGGGCACGGTCGGCGCCGCCCGCGCCGCGGGGTCGCGCGGCATCCCGGCCCTCGCGGTCAGCCAGGGCCTCGCCGATGCACCCGACTACCCCGCGAGCGTCGCCGCCGCGGTGGCCTGGATCGTCGAGCACCGCGCCGAGATCCTCGCGTTCGATCCGACGAGCGGCGACGCGGCCGAGGTCTGGAACCTCAACGCCCCGACGTGCGCCGTCGGCGAGCCCCGCGGCGTGCTCGAGATCGACGCCGCCACCGAACAGACGGGCAAGGAGATCGTGCAAGACATCGACTGCACGGTCACGACGGATGGCACCGGCGGCGGCACCGCCGACATCGCGAACGACGTCGAAGCGTTCGCGCTCGGCTACATCACCCTGAGCGAGGTCGGGACCGAACCCGCCGCCGCCTGAACCGCCAGGGTCGGTGGCTCCGACCGCAAGCGGTCGAGGCCACCGACCCGCGTTTTCAGCAGTGCAGCTGTTCAGCCCTGGATCCCGAGCGAGTGCTCGCAGCCGGCGACCACGGTCGACCAGTTGATCGAGGTCCCGACCTGCACCGGCGTCGCCTGAACGCCGTAGGCGGAGCCGACACCGAGCTGTCCGAAGTCGTTGCTGCCCCAGCCCCAGAGGGATCCCCCGGACTTGATGGCGAGCACAGGCGTGGGCTCGGTACACGTCGAGGACGAGACCTGCGCCCAGTCGGTATCGGTCCCCACCTGCAGCGGCGTCTGACTCAGTCCGGGGCCGCTGATGCCAAGCGTGCCGAACGCGTTGTCACCCCAGGTCCACAGCGTTCCGTCGGTCTTGATCGCCGACGACGCCCAGCCCCCGGCGTTGATCGATGCCCAGTCGGAGTCCACTCCGACCTGCACCGGCACCGCGGAATTCGTGAACGTGCCGTCGCCGAGCTGGCCCTTGTAGTTCCATCCGAAGGCCCAGAGGGTTCCGTCGGACTTCAAGGCCATCGAATGCTCGGCGGCGTCGACCGCGGTCCAGTCGGAGTCGGAACCGACCTGCACCGGTGCGAACCGATTCGTCGTCGTCCCGTCCCCGACCTGTCCGACGTTGTTCGCACCCCATGCCCACAAGGTTCCGTCGCTCCGAACCGCGACCGAGTGGAAGCTCCCCGCGCCGATCTCGGTCCACGTGTCGGTGCCGATGTGCGTCGGGGTCGGGCGGTCGGTCCCCGTGCCGTCGCCGAGCTGCCCGAAGGCATTGATCCCCCAGGCCCACAGCGATCCATCGGCCTTGAGAGCGAGCATGAAGTTCCAGCCCCCAGCGAGCGCACTCCAGTCGGTGTCCGTCCCGACCTGGGTGGGGACAGCGCGATCTCCGAACGATCCATCACCAAGCCCGTGGAAACCGTTCTGACCCCAGGTCCAGAGCGTTCCGTCGGACCTCACCGCAGCCGAGGAGAACCCCGTCGTCGCCACGACCGAGGCGTCCGCCATGATCGATGTCGGTGTGAGCACCCCCGTGCCGGGTGCGCTGAACGTGCCGATGCCGGCATTGCCCCCGTCGTTCCTGCCCCAGCCGAAACCCGTCAGAGTCGGTGCCGAACTCGAGTACGCAAAGCCGGTCGAGCAGGCCGACAGCAGGCCGAGCGTGCTCGAGACCTGCGCGTAGATCGTCGTGGTCGTGCCGGCCGGAACGGTGACCGAGAGCCCGGCGCCGGTGAAGGCGGCCGCGCTGCCCGAGCCCTGTACCGGCCCGGCGCACGCGGAGTCGGAGTAGAGGCTCACCGTCGCCGCGTTCGGTCCGGTGGTCCCGAACACCAGCGGTGTCGTCGACGCCGCGGGCGACGTCGGGGTCGTACCCGCGATCACCGGCGCCCCGGGCACGTCGTCGTCGAGGATCGTTCCGGTCCCCGTCGATCGGCCGAGCCCGAAGCCGACGCCGACCGCGTTGGCGAGACCGACGGTGAACACCTCGTTGGCCTCGGCACTCGTGTCTCGCGTGACCTTGACGGTGACGTACTTCTTGACGACACCCGGCTTGAACGTGAGCGTCTTGGTGGGGATCGACGTGAAGTCCGAGCCCGCACTCGCCGTTCCGGCGGCCGTCGCGTACTGCACGGTCACGTTCGCGAGCGAGAGTTCGCTGAGGGTGACGGTGAACTGCGCGACCGTTCCGGCCACGCCACCACCCGAGTCGCCCTCGACGACCGCGACGTCGCCGATGTCGACCGTCGCCCCGACGATCGGGTCGTCGTCGATGATCGTCCCGGTGCCGGCGGCACGCAGCGTGTCGGTGCCGCCGGTCGGCGTCAGCAACGTCACCACCATCGTCTCGTCGCCTTCGTCCGCGGCATCGCCGTAGACCTTGACCGCGATCGTCTTCTTGACGATGCCGGGCTTGAAGGTCAACTTCTTGTTCGTGAGCGGCAAGAAGTCGGTGCCGGCAGTCGCGGTGCCGGCCGACACGGTGTAGTTGATCGTCGTCGTCACGCCCACCGCGGCCGACAGGGTGATGGGGATCTTCACCTGACGGAATCCGGAGTCGCCCTCGACGAGCGAGCCGTCGCCCACCGAGAACGTCGGCAGACCGACGGCCGAGGCTGAGTGCACCGGGAGCAGAGCACCGGCAGCCAGCAGTACGCCGAGCAGTCCCCACATACCGGTCCGCCAGGCCAGGAATCGGATGCGCATACTGAGCCCTCCTCGTTCGCCCCCACCGAAGCGAGGCGGGCGGACCACACTGCCCGCACGTACTGCCGCTGCCGGTTTTCGCTCTGCATCAGACCAACAGCGGGGCACGGCGTCATGAGTAGGCATTACTCATTTTGATCATGCGCGATCAGTGCCGAGCCCGCCTGCGTCGACGCGAGCCGCAGACCGAGGCTCAGGAGCCGCCGAGGAGGCCGGCAAGTTCGGCGCGCGACGAGACGCCGAGTTTGCGGTACACGTTGGCGAGGTGGTTGTCGACCGTCCGGCGCGACACGAAGAGGCGCTCCGCGATCTCGGCGCTCGTCACCCCGTCGGCCGCGAGCCGGCTGATCTCGAGTTCGCGTCTGGTGAGGATCGCGTCGGTCGACCGATGAACTCCCCAGCGCATCATCGGCGTGTCGGCACCGGAGCACGCGGCCTCGGCCCGGGAGCGCACGAGCAACGCCCGCGCGGAGTTCGCCGCGTCGCCCTGCGTGGTGGCGAGCGCGTGTGCGTGCGCGGCGAGTTCGGCGCACCACAGCGCGGCACCGCACGTCGCGACACCCTCGGCGATCCCGAGCACCTCGCCCGGGTCGCGTCGTTCGAGCGCGGCGAGCAGGTCCGTTGTCGCCAGCGCCAACGGCCCATCGACCGCGAGGTGCAGGTCGGCCCACAGGGGCGCGAGGTCGCGCGCGCCCAGGCGCGTCGCGTCACGCGCCGCGACGGCCGCCGAACCGAAGGCCTCGGAGTCGAACGCCTCGTTGGCTGCGTTCATCGCAATCGACCGCGCGCGGTCCGCGCTGCCGCTCGCGCTCGCCGCCCAGGCCCGGCCGATCTCACGATCGGCATCGAAGGCCCGCATCGCCGGGAGGTGCACCTCGTCCATCTCCTCGATCGCGCGGGTCGCGGCGACCCCATTGCCACGCTGGCCCTCGGCCTGCGCGAGCGAACCGAGGCACCACGCGAGCACGCGTCCGGGATCGTTGCGTCGCAGCAGGCCCGCCGACTCGTGCAGTCGCGCGCTTGCCAGACACAGGTCGCCGCGCGCGGTCGCGCTGCGGCCCAGCATCAACGCCCACACACCACGGATCGGATCGAGCGGCTTCGCCACCGCCTCCGCGTAGAGGGCTTCGAGGGTCGGTTCGAGGTCGGCGAGGTGCCCGCCGACGAGTGCAGCGAGGAAGTCGCCGACCATGATCCCGGCCCCCTCCCAGAAGGGCGGATCGGCGAGCCCCATGACGAAGTCGATCCCCTCGCCGGCCGTCGTTCGGGCAGCCTCGACGCGGCCGGTCAGCGCGAGACTCGGCACGAGTGCCCCGAAGGCGGTCGCGGTCGCCACTGCCGGCGCGCTCGGGTCGGCGAGAACGTCGCGAGCGAGGCGCTCCGCGACGCGAAACGTTCCCGAGAACATCGCGAGCTCGGCGCGGTGCGATCGGATGTCGGCAGCGAAGGGATCGCCGGCGAGCGCCATCTCGGCGGCTTCGAGCGAGGCGTTCGCGCCGCCCTCTTCGCCCTCGCCGAAGAACAACGCCGCGGCGCGGGTCCGAGCGTGACGGGCGAACACCTCGGGATCGGCCGCGACGTCGATGCCGGTTCCGTCGACGAGCTCACCGAAACGACCTTGCCACGCGAGGCACTCGTCGAGGGCGACGCGCGCACCCGGCTCGTCGGCGACGCCGACCGCAGCCCGGCTCAGGCGCTCCCACAGCTCGAGGTCGTCGAGCGAGCGAGCGAGGCGTGCGGCATCGAGGAGCCTCGCCGCGTCGAGGTTGCGGTGCGCGGTGAGCTCCGACACGGCGACGCGGAGTCCGTCTTCGGCGCGGCGCAGGCCGCGCGACGTCAGCGCGTCGGCGAGCGCGCCAGCGAGACGACGCCTCGCCATCTCGGGCATCGTCGCGACGAGCGCCGCGCCGACGAGCGGATGCGCGAGCCGGACCGTGGTGCGTCGACCATCGGTATCGACGACGATGTGCTTCTCGCGTTCCGCGACGTCGAGCACCGCCGCGTCGGCGAACCCGAGCACGACGTCGAGCTCGGCCACATCCGCGACCGCGAGCAGGTCCAAGAGATCGCGGACTGCGCCGCTCGCGCCGGCGAGCGAGCCCTCGACCAGGTGGACGACGCGCGGACCCGGAGCGATCGGGCCGTGCCACGACCACACGTACTCCCGGAACGACAACGCTCCCGAGTCTCGACCGTCGCGCAGGAGTTCGCGCAGAAACACGAGGTTGCCGACCACCGCGGCCGCGAGCCGCCTTCGGGTCGGACCGTCGACCGGCCCTCCCAACGTCTCGACAGCCACGAGCCCGATCTCGGTTTCACCGAGCGGGGCGAGGTCGGAACGAGTGATGAGCGCGCCGCGGATCAGCCCGTCGAGCGCCGGCGCCAGCGCGGCGCCCGCGCGCGCCGTGAGCAACACCGACGCCGACCCGTCGCGCACGAGGTGGTGCAGCATCACTGCGGACAGGTCGTCGAGATCGTGCGCGTCGTCGACCGCGACGACGAATCGGTCGGACCCGAACCGGGTTCGCAGCCCGTTCAGCGCGCCGCTCAGGCTCGACGGCAGCGAGTCGCCCGCCCGGCCCGCCGTGGGCATGTGCGCCGGGTCGACGTGCGACGCGAAGGCGCCGAGCGCGAGGTCGCGCGACGATTCGGTCGCGCCGACCGCGAGGGTTCGCAAGCCCACGGCGTCGAGCCGGGCGAGGACCTCCGCGAGCAGTCTCGACTTGCCGACGCCCGCCGGACCGACGACCACGACGCCGCTCGCGCCGACATCGTCCGGGGCGACCCCGTGCGGGCCGGCACGGAGCGCGCGGACCGTGTCGTCCACCGCCGCGTCGCGCCCCACGAGCGTTCGACCGAACTCCATCCCCACGGTGCTCCGTTCAGTCGATGATGCCGCGCAACCTCTCGAGGGTCGCCTGCTTCTGTTCGAGCGAGCCGATGAGTGTGAGCTGGAGGTGCGTCACGCCACTGTCGGCGTACGCGGCGATGCGCTCCTTCACGTAGCCCTCGCTGCCGACGAGCGACGCGGCGGCGAGGAAGTCGGCCGGAATCGCCGCCGCCGCCTCGTCCTTCTTGCCGTCGAGGTAGAGGTCCTGGATGATCTTGGCCTCACCCTCCCAGCCGTACGCGCTCATGATGTCGTTGTAGAAGTTCTTGCCGCGCGCGCCCATGCCGCCGACGTAGAGCGCCGCCATGCCGCGACCGAAGTCGTTGATCTTGGCCGGGAGATCGGGATCGTCGGTGAACATCACCGGACCACCCGCGATCACCTGCAACGGCCCGAGTTCGGCGCTGCGCTTCGCGCGTCCGGCCGCGAGCGCGTCGCCCCAGACGCGGTCGGCACGGTCGGGAACATAGAAGATCGGGATCCAGCCGTCGGCGAGTTCCGCGGTCATCTCGACGCTCTTGCCCTTGAGGCTCGCGATCCAGATCGGGATCTGGTCTCGTACCGGGTGGTTGATGAGCTTCAGCGGCTTGGCGAGCCCGGTGCCCTGCCCTTCGGGCAGCGGGATGTCGACCGTCGGACCGTGGTGGTCGATCACCTCACGCCGCCACACCGAGCGACAGATCTCGATGACCTCGCGGGTGCGGGTGAGCGGCTTGTCGTACGGCACGCCGTGGAAGCCTTCGATCACCTGCGGTCCGCTCGCGCCCAGGCCGAGGTGGACCCGGCCGCCGCTGACGACATCGAGCCCGGCCGCGGTCATCGCGAGCAGGGTCGGTGTGCGGCTGTAGACGTTGACGATCGCGCTGCCGATCTCGAGCCGTTCGGTGCGCCCGGCGAGGTAGCCCATCATCGAGATCGCGTCGAAGCTGTATGCCTCGGCGACCCAGGCGCAGTCGAGCCCGGCCTTCTCGAGTTCGACCGCCTCGTTCGCGGCCGCCATCACGTCGCCGGAGTAGTTGAGCATCACGCTGAGCTTCATGGTGGGGAACGTACCCCGAGCCGATGCTCGACCGCCTCCCGCGCGGCGCTCGCCCGCGCCGAGCGCCGTGCTCGACGTTCGTTGAGTGGATTTCCTCGATATCCGGGAAATCCACTCAACGAACGGGTGGCCTCAGCTGCAGCCGCTGGTGGCGCCGCAGCTGGGGCAGGCGTGACAGCTGCCGGCCCGCTGCATGATGTCGCCGCAGACGTGGCACAGCACCACCTCGTGCTGACGCACGACCGGGCGCGGCGTAGTCGGTGCGGCCGGTGCGGTCGGCAGGACCGCCGACGGCGGCAAGTCGTCGGGGCCGAGGTCGAGGCTCGGGCTCGACGGCGTCGCCGACTCCTCGACGCCGGGCAACGTCGGCTGCATCCGCTCGCCGATGGTGAGAATCCCCATCGCCTCGCGCTGGTCGTGCGGCAGGTACTCGACCGCGAGCCGCCGGAAGATGTAGTCGACCAGGCTCGCCGCGAAACGGATGTCGGGGTCATCGGTCATGCCCGCGGGCTCGAACTTCATGTTCGTGAACATCCGCACGAACGCTTCGAGTGGCACGCCGTACTGGAGGCCGTGGCTGACCGAGATCGCGAACGCATCCATGATCCCGGCGAGCGTGCTGCCCTGCTTGGCGACCTGGAGGACCAGCTCGCCGGGCCGACCGTCGCCGTACTCGCCCACCGTCACGTAACCGTGGCAGTCGGCGACGCGGAACGAGAACGTCTTGGCGGTTCGCGTCCGCGGCAGCTTCTGACGGACCGGCTCCTGCACGATCACGTGCTCGACGATGCGCTCGATCACGCGACCGTCGGCGGTCGTCACGAGTTGCCCCTCGATCGATTCGCCGTCCTTCTTCTGCGTGGACAACGGCTGGCCGACC
>SXJQ01000308.1 GCA_005779345.1 Actinomycetota bacterium | reverse complement strand
GCGGAGCCTTGCGGGCCTTCTTGAGCCCGTACTTGCGGCGCTCTTTCTCGCGCGAGTCACGCGTGAGGAGTCCGGCCTTCTTGAGCGACGCACGCGTGTCGGGGTCGAGCGCGACCAAGGCACGGGTGATGCCCAGACGCAGGGCGCCGGCCTGGCCGCTCACGCCACCGCCGTCGAGCGTGGCGTCGACGTCGTAGACCTCTTCGGTCTGGGTGATGCGCAGACCCTCCTTCGCCACGACCTGGGGGGTGAGGATCGGGAAGTACTCCTCGAAGGGTCGGCCGTTGACCAGGATCTTGCCGGTACCGGGACGCAGGCGGACACGCGCGACGGCCTCCTTGCGGCGGCCGGTCGTCTGGATGAGGGGCTTGGGCATCGGTCCTCGTTACTTCCTGAACTGCGTTTGGACTACCTGATCTGGCGGTTGGACTACCTGATCTGGCGGTTGGGCTTCCTGAACTGCGGGAGGTCGGTCAGCGCTGCGGCGCGGCATAGGAGCGCGCGGGGAGCTGGCGGGTCGTGGGCTGCTGGGCCTGGTGGTCGTGGGTCGGACCGCCGTAGACACGCAGCTTCTTCAGCATCTGGCGACCGAGGCGGTTCTTCGGCAACATGCGCCGCACCGCGAGCCTGACCACGCGCTCGGGGTTCGTCACGATCATCGTCTCGAGCCGGGCCTCGGTCAGCCCGCCGGGGTACCCGGAGTGGCGGTAGTACATCTTGTCGTGCGCCTTCTTGGCGCTCATCGCCAGCTTGGAGGCATTGACGACGATGACGTGGTCGCCGGTGTCCATGTGCGGCGCGTAGATCGGCTTGTGCTTGCCGCGCAGCAACGTCGCGATCTCGGTCGCCATTCGGCCGAGGATGGCGTCCTCGGCGTCGATCACGTGCCATTCGCGGGTGATGTCACCGGGCTTGGGTGAGTACGTGCGCACGGAAATACCTGCTGATTCGTGGAGGAGGAAGCCGAGCCGAGCCCTGACATGGGCGCTTGGCGGTGGTGTTCCTGGCCGCGCGACAGCGCGAACGCAGGGACCCGATGCTAGCGAACCGAGATTTGGGACCACAACCGGAGCACGTGACCGGCCCGCCGGCCCTCGGTAGGCTCGCACGATGACCAGCTCGACGACATCTCGCCGCGACCAGCGCGGGCCGTGGGCCGCCACCGAGATCGCCGACGAGCACCGGCCCGAGGCCGACCGGGCGCTCGAGGTTCTGCTCGACGCCCACCTCGAGCCCATCGTCGACATGGTGCTCGTCGCCCGCGACGGTGCCTACGAGGCCCTCGCCCACGACGGCTCCGTCCGGTTCCGCCGCGACGACACCGGCGGCTTCGAGGTCCTCGGCACGACCGGCGTCGATCCGCTCGCCCGCCAGGATCCCGACCATCTCGTCGGAATCGACGTGGAGCGGGCCAACAAGTACCCGCACCGGTCGGCCAACAGCTACCCGCACGCGTTCGAGCAGGCGGCACAGCTCTTCGACTCGCCGGCGTCTCCGGATCTGTGCGTCATCCACTCGGCGAGCCACAACTGGGAGGACCAGGGCGGCCACCTCGGTGAGCACGGCTCGATCGGCATCGTGCAGGCGCGTGCGCCCTGGATCATCGCCGGCAAGGGAGTACGCCAGCTCGGGATGGCAGCCAAGTCCGCCAGGCTCGTCGACGTCGCGCCGACGCTCTGCGAGCTGCTCGGGGTCGCCCGCCACGCCGATGGCAACCACCTCGCGCTCCAAGACGGCGTCGTACGCGACGACGTGCTCGATCTCGACGGCGGGCGGCCGCGGCACGTGATCGGGTTCCTGTTCGACGGAGCGAACGCGAACGTGCTCTACGACATGGCCGCACGCGGTGAGGCCCCCAACGTCGCCCGCCTCCTCGAGATGGGCACCGCGTTCGGCCAGGGCGCGATCTCGGCACTCCCGACCATCACGCTCGCGAACCACACCACGATCCTCACCGGCGCGTTCCCCGGGCACCACGGCATCCTCAACAACGCCTGGTACGACCGGCGTCTCGGCAAACAGGTCATCACCAACTCGCCCGCGACGTGGCCGACCGCGATGCAGACGCTCGACCCCACAGTCGAGACGATCTACCAGGCAGTCGCGCGCACGTGGCCCGAGGCATTCACGGCCGCGGTCGACGAGCCGTGCGACACGGGATCGGGCTTCAGCACCTTCCACTTCTTCCGGCGCGGCGAGGTCCCGCCCATCCCACGGTCGCCCGAGGGACTCCCCCACGTCACCGAGCGTTTCGTCCGCCCGAGCAAGGACTACGCCTGGTCGTCGGTGATCGACCACATGGGCACCGAACAGGCCGTCGGCGTCTGGAGCGGCCACTACCGCGACGAGAGCTACCCGCTCCCCCGGTTCATGTGGGTGAACTTCACCCTCACCGATGCGGCGATGCACGAAGGCGGCCCGCACTCGGAGATGGCGGCCGCGTCGGTGCGCGACTCCGACGCCCGCCTCGGCGAGGTGCTCGCCGCGATCGAGGGCCGCGGGGTCTTCGACGACTGCGCCTTCACGCTCGTCGCCGACCACGGCATGGAAGAGTCCGACCGCGAGTGCCGGGGCGACTGGGACGTGTCCCTCCGAGCCGCCGGCATCGAGGCGCGCGACGAGGCGTACTCGTTCCTCTACTTCGGGGTCGACTGAGTCCCGGCTCGGGTCCCCCATCGATCGCCCCGGCGGCGCGATGCTGGCTCCATGCGCAGGATCCTCGCCCTCACCCTGGTCACCGCCCTCGGTCTCACTGCCTGCGGCGGTGGCGACGACGAACCCTCGAGCGACGGCACCACCGCCCCCGACGGGAACGACGACGGTGACGGCAACGACGACGGGAACGGCGACGGCGACGGAACCGACTCCAGCCTGCCGTCGACCGGCGACGACGACCTCGACGCGCTGCTCGCCCGCGCCGCGTCGGCTCGGGTGAAGGTCACCTACGAAGACGAGAGCGGCTCGACCTTCGTCCTCAGCCAGGATCCACCCCGCACCGCGATCATCAGCGACGGCAGCCGGATGGTCCAAGACGGCGACACCTTGTACATCTGCTCCGACGGCTCCGAGGACTGCATCTCGATGCCGGGCGCGGCAGGCGGCCAGCAGCTGAGTTCGTTGACGACCGCGTTCTTCGGCGTGTACGGCATCTTCCTCATGTCGAGCGGCGCCGATTCACCCTTCGTCGACGTCACCGAGGACTCCAGCGAGGAGATCGCCGGGCGCGACGCGCGGTGCGTGACGACCGAGCTCACGGGGCTCGCCGGGAGTGGCGGCACGGTGCGGACCTGCATCGACAAGGAAACGGGCGTCTTCCTGCTCGGCGCGACCGAGGGCGGGACCGACGACGACTCGAGCAGCCGCATCGAAGCGGTCGACTTCACCGACCCCGACGACGCCGACTTCGCGCACTGATCGACCCGACACCGAGCACTGCTCCCGTCAATACCCGACCTCCCACAGGCAGAGCCCGTGGGCCGGCGCGACCTGACCCGCCCTGGCGCGGTCGCGCGCTGCGAGCGTGCTGGTGAGTTCGCCGGGTTTGCGTCGGCCGAGGCCTGCCTCGACGAGCGTGCCGACGATCGAACGCACCATCTGCCAGCAGAACGCGTGCGCACGAATCTCATAACGCAGGCAGCCGTCGCCCTCGTCGACCCAGCGGCTCTCGAGCACGGTCCGCACGGTCGTCGAGCCCTCCGGACCGCGCCGACAGAACGACGCGAAGTCGTGCTCGCCGACGAACACGTCGGCCGCGAGCCGCAGGCGATGCAGATCGAGTGGGTGCTCCACCCACCAGGCGCTCCGGGCACGGAAGGGATCGGCAACCGCACGGTTCACGATCGAGTAGCGATAGGCACGCCATTGCGCGTCGTGCCGCGCGTCGAAACCCGCCGCCGCGATCTCCGCGCTGCGCACCACGATCGCCGGGTTGAGCATCGAGTTCAGTGACGATTGCAGCCGCACCAGATCCACCGTCGTCGGCGCGTCGAACGACACGACCTGCCCCCATGCATGCACGCCGGCATCGGTACGTCCGGCGCACGTGATGTCGACGTCGTGTCGGAGCACCCGTTCGATCGCCGCGGTCAGGTCGCCGGCGATCGTGCGTTGGTCGCGCTGGCGTGCGAACCCGTGGAAGTCGCTGCCGTCGTACGCGACGACGAGCTTGATGCGCGCCGAGGTCGCCGGCGGATCGAAGAGCGTCACGGTCGGGCAGTCTCGCGCGTCGCCGTCCGGCGAGCGCCGGGGGCGACCGAGATCAGACGAGCTCGATGCGCGCCATCGGGGCGTTGTCGCCCGGGCGCGGACCCAGCTTGAGGATGCGCAGGTAACCGCCGTTGCGGTCGGCGTAGCGCGGTCCGATCTCGCCGAACAGCTTGCTCGCGGCGTCCTTGTCGTGGATGGTTGCCACCACGAGGCGCTGGCGGTGTACGCCGCCCTTCTTCGCCTTGGTGATGAGCTTCTCCGCGTAGGGACGCAGCGTCTTGGCCTTCGCCTCGGTCGTCGTGATCGCCTCGGCGATGAACAACGAGGAGGCGAGGTTCGCCATCATGGCCTTCTGGTGCGACGGGCTCCCGCCGAACCGGTGGCCCTTCTTGGGCGTGGGCATTGCCGTTACTCCTTGTGCCGCAACGACAAGCCGCGCTCGTCGAGCTTCTGGATGACCTCTTCGAGCGACTTCGAACCGAAGTTCGTGATCGCGAGCAGGTCGTCTTCGGTCTTCAACACCAACTGGCCGATCGTGTCGACCCGTGCGCGCTTGAGGCAGTTACGCGGACGCTCCGACAGGTCGAGCTCCTCGATCGGCAGGTCGAGGTCGGGCGAGTGTCCGGCCGCGGCCGCGACCTCGCCGAGTTCGAGACCCTTGGGTTCGTCGGAGAGACCGGCGATCAGGGCGATCAGGTTGCCGAGCGTGCTGGCCGCCGACGCGAGCGCGTCGCGCGGCGTCACCGACCCGTCGGTCTCGATCTCGATCGTGAGCTTGTCGTAGTTCGTCGCCTGCTCGACACGGGTCGGTTCGATCGAGAACGCGACACGCCGCACCGGCGAGAAGATCGCATCGACGGGGATGATGCCGATCGGCGCGCCGGCCTTCTTGTTGCGGTCGGCCGACGCGTACCCGCGGCCCTGCTCGACGGTGAGGTCCATCGACAGACGACCGGTCGCGTTGACATGCGCGATGACGAGATCGGTATTGAGGATCTCGACATCGGAGGTCGTCTGGATGTCGGCAGCGGTGACATCGGCCGGACCGCGCTTGTCGAGCCGCAACGAGACCGCCTCGTCGCTCGTGCTCGTGAGGACGATGTCCTTGAGGTTCAAGATGACGTCGGTGACGTCTTCCTTCACGCCCTTGATGACACCGAACTCGTGCAGTGCCTCGTCGAACCGGACCTGCGTGACCGCAGCGCCGGGGATCGACGAGAGCAGCGTGCGTCGCAAACTGTTGCCGAGCGTGTGGCCGAAGCCGGGCTCGAGCGGGGAGATGGTGAACGACTGGGTGTTGCCCGATGCCTCGAGGGCTTCGATCTCGGGTCGCTGGATGATGAGCATGGGGCAGCCTCGCGGGGAAGGAGATGCGGGTGGTCGGGCCGGCTACTTGGAGTACAGCTCGACGATGAGCTGCTCTTTGACCTGGGTGTCGATCTGCTCGCGGTTCGGCAGGTCGCGCACCGTGGCCTTGTGGTCGCCCGACGACACCTCGAGCCACGCCGGGGCGGTGCGGTCGAGCGTGTCGATGTTGTGCCGGATCACGATCATCTGCACGGCCTTCGGGCGCAGTTCCACCACGTCGCCCTTGCGGACGGTGTAGCTCGGGATCGTGACCCGCTTGCCGTTGACGTTCACATGCCCGTGTCGCACGAACTGGCGCGACTGGTTGCGACTCGAGGCGAAGCCCGCCCGGAACACGATGTTGTCGAGCCGCAGCTCGAGCAGTTGGAGCAGGTTCTCGCCGGTGATCCCCGGGCGACGGGTCGCCTCGGCGTACACCGAGCGGAACTGCTTCTCGAGCAGCCCGTAGATACGGCGGGCCTTCTGCTTCTCACGGAGCTGCACGAGGTACTCGCTGTCGCGGATGCGACCGCGGCCGTGCATACCCGGCGGGTAGGGGCGTCGCTCCATGGGGCAACGCATCGAATCGCACTTGCTGCCCTTCAAGAACAGCTTGGCGCGCTCACGCCGGCAGAGCCGGCAGACGGGACCGGTATAACGAGCCATTGCCTCTCAGACCCTCCGTCGCTTCGGGGGGCGACAACCGTTGTGCTGGATCGGGGTGACGTCCTTGATGCCGACGACCTCGACCCCGGAGTTCTGGATGGACCGGATCGCGGTCTCGCTGCCGGAGCCGGGACCCTTCACGACGACATCGACCTTGCGCAGACCGTGCTCCATCGCCCGACGCGCCGCGGCCTCGGCCGCGAGCTGCGCCGCGAACGGCGTGCTCTTGCGGGAACCCTTGAATCCCACGTTGCCCGAGCTGGCCCACGCGATCGTGTTGCCCTGCTGGTCGGTGCACGTGACGATCGTGTTGATGAACGACGACTTGATGTGCGCCACGCCGTAGGCGACGTTCTTGCGCTCGCGCCGCTTGGGGCGGCGCCCGCCGGGTGCCGGCTTCGCCATGATTATTGCCTTCCTTCCGCAGTGCTACTTCCGCTCGTGCCTCGCTGCATCCGCACTGCTCGTCCGGCGGTCGATTGCCTTCCTTCCGCAGTGCTACTTCCGCTCGTGCCTCGCTGCAGAAGCATCAATGCTTCCTCGCCTTCTTCTTGCCCGCGACGGTCTTCTTGGGACCCTTGCGTGTGCGGGCATTCGTGCGGGTGCGCTGACCGTGGACCGGCAGACCACGACGGTGGCGGATCCCGGCGTAACAGCCGATCTCCATCTTGCGCTTGATGTTTTGGGAGACCTCCCGGCGCAGGTCACCCTCGACCTTCAGGTACTGGTCGATGTGGGCGCGCAGCCGGGACACCTCCTCCTCGGTGAGATCACGAACGCGCGTGTCGCGGCTGATCTGGGTCTCGTCGCAGACCTGCTGCGCGGTCGTCTTGCCGACCCCGAAGATGTAGGTCAGCGAGATCTCGAGCCGCTTCTCGCGCGGGATGTCGACTCCTGCAATACGTGCCATGGTTACCCCTGCACCTGCTTGTGACGCGGCTCGACGCAGATGACCCGCACCTTGCCGTGGCGGCGGATCACCTTGCACTTGTCGCACATCTTCTTGACCGACGGTCGGACCTTCATGATCTTTCGCTTTTCCCTCGGCGCCGGGAGACCCGACGCCGTCCTGTGAACGAGTGGATTCGCAGGACTACCGGTAACGGAACGTGATTCGACCGCGGGTGAGGTCGTATGGAGTGAGCTCCACCTGCACCTTGTCGCCCGGGGCGATGCGGATGTAGTGCATGCGCATCTTTCCCGAGATGTGAGCGAGCACCTTGTGCCCGTTCTCGAGTTCGACACGGAACATCGCATTGGGCAACGACTCGACGATCGTACCTTCGACGAGGATCGTGTCGTCCTTGGGCTTTGCCAGGGGGGTTCACCACCTACGAACTACGTTTGCTGACGGCGATCCGTCGGGCGCGCGACGAGCGCGCGCAAGATCGCCGTTCTGCCAATGGGCCGGTTGGCCAGGCTACACACTCCGTCGCGGCCACGCCAAAGCGGAGACCAAGACCAGCGGCCGAAGGATCACGGGCCGGTCATCACGGGCGCGTCAGGATCTCGGGGCCGCGGTCGGTGATCGCCACGGTGTGCTCGCAGTGCGCGGCGCGCGATCCATCGAGGGTCACGACCGTCCAGCCGTCGTCGAGGGTCCGGACCCCCGGCCGCCCGGCGGTGACCATCGGTTCGATCGCGAGGACGTGACCCGCCTTCAGGCGCAACCCTTTGCCCGGTTTCCCATAGTTCGGCACCTCGGGGGGTTCGTGCATCTCCGTCCCGATTCCGTGCCCGGTGTACTCGCGCAGGTAGTCGAACCCCGCCGCCCGCACGACCGCCATCGACGCCGCGCCGAGGTCGCCGAGGGTGCCGCCCTCGACGCACTGTTCGATCGAAGCCGCGAGCGCGGCTTCGGCCGTGGCGATCAGACGGCGGCTCTCGTCGTCGACAGCGCCGACCGCGACCGTGATGGCGGCGTCGGCATGCCACCCCTCGATGATCGCACCGCAGTCGACGCTGACGATGTCGCCCTCGGCGAGCACCCGATCACCGGGGATGCCGTGCACCACCACGTCGTTGACCGACACGCACGCCACCGCCGGGAACCCGTGGTAGCCGAGAAAGTTGCTCCGCGCGCCCCGGCGATCGAGCACCGCCCGGCACGCACGGTCAATGGCGCCGGTCGTTGCCCCCACGACGGCGACCCTGCGAGCCTCGGCGTGCATCTCGGCCACGACGCGCCCGGCGCGACGCATGATCGCGATCTGGTTCGAGGACTTCCGCGTGACCATGGGTCAGAGCACGGCGTCGATCGCTGCTCGGCAGCGGTCGAACACCTCGTCGGTCGCTCCCAGTCCGTCGATCGTGACGAGGTGGCGGCCGTTGGTGCCGTAGAACTCGCGAATCGGGCGTGTATCGCGCTCGTAGGTGTCGAGCCGCTTGTTGATCGCCGCGGGCGTGTCGTCCTCGCGTTGGATCACTTCGCCCCCGCAGTGATCACACGACCAGTTCTTCGCAGGTGGCTTGCCCACGCTGTAGATGTGCCCACTGTTCTTGACGCACACGCGGCGCTCCGACAGGCGCTCGACGACGATCTCGCGCGCGACGTCGAGATGGATCACGAGGTCGATCGGTCGCTCGTGCAACACGCGTTCGAGCTCCTCGGCCTGCGCGCGTGTCCGCGGGAAGCCATCGAGCACGAATCCCTCCGCGAGCGGGCCGCCCGTCGCCAGACACTCTTCGATCACGCCGATCACGATCTCGTCGGGAACGAGGTCGCCGGCATCCATGTACCGCTTCGCCTCGAGTCCGAAGGCCGTGCCCTGCTTCGCCTGGGCACGGAACATGTCGCCGGTGCTCAGGTGCGCGATGTCGTAGTGC
>SXJQ01000033.1 GCA_005779345.1 Actinomycetota bacterium | reverse complement strand
CGAGGCCGCGCAACCCGACTTCCGTCGTTACGCCGCCGACATCGTCGCCAACGCACAGGCGCTCGCCGCGGCGCTCGCCGAGCACGGGTTCCGGATCATCTCCGGCGGGACCGACAACCACCTGTTGCTCGTCGACCTGCGCCCGTTCGCGGTCACGGGCAAGATCGCCCAGGAGGCGCTCGATCGCGCCGGCATCACGACCAACAAGAACGCGATCCCGAACGACCCCGAGAAGCCGTTCGTCACGAGCGGTCTCCGGCTCGGCACGGCCGCGGTCACGACCGCGGGCATGGGCACCGACGAAATGGTGCAAATCGCCGAGATGATCGCGTCGGCACTGCGTGCCGCCGACGACGATGCCGTGCTGGGTGCGGTGCGCGATCAGGCGGCGGCGCTGTGCAGCAAGTTCACACCGTATCCGTGAGAAGCTGAGCCGCGATGGGTGGCTACCTCCTCGTGCTGGCCGTCGGGGCCGCGGTCACCGCGATCGTGACGGCGGTCGCGATCCCGCTCGCGCGCCGCGCCGGGTGGGTCAAGCAGCCCGACGACCGATCGATGCACGTCGTAGCGATGCCCGACGTCGGCGGGATCGCGTTGTTGGCCGGGTTCCTCGCCGCGATGGCGGTCGCCTGGCGCATGGACCAGTTCGCCGAAATGTTCCGCGACAACTCCGAACCGCTCGGCATCGTCGTCGCCGCGGTCGTGATCGTGTTGGTCGGGTTGCTCGACGACCGCCAAGACGTGTCGCCGCCTGCAAAGGTCGCAGGCATCGTGCTGGCGGCGTCGGTGCTCGCCCGCTTCGGTGTGACGATGTTCTTCTTCCGCGTGCCGTTCAACGTCGGCGACCTCGACACGGTCGTGCTCTCGCCCGATCTCGCACCGCTCGTGACGGTCTTGTGGGTCGTGCTGTTGACGAACGCGATCAACCTGATCGACGGTCTCGACGGCCTCGCCGCAGGAATTGCGGCGATCGCCGGCGCCGCGTTCTTCTTGTTCTCCGACCGTCTGTTCGATCAAGGGTTCCTGGAGGGTTCCAACGTCGCTCCGCTCGTCGCGATCGTGACTGTCGGCGTCTGCCTCGGCTTCCTCCCGTTCAACTTCAATCCGGCGCGCATCATCATGGGTGACTCGGGTGCGCTGTTCCTCGGGTTGTTGCTCGCAGTGCCCACGATCACCGTCGGCGGACGCACCGACTTCGCGTTCTCGGGGAACACGTACTTCTTCTTCGCCCCGCTCGTGATCCCGATCGTGATCCTCGGGGTCCCGGTGGTCGACACGATCTTCTCCTTCTTCCGACGCCTCTTGCGGGGCCGGCAGTGGTCGGCGGCGGATCGCGACCACATCCACCACCGACTCGTGCGCCTCGGGCACGGGCCGCGGCGCGCGGTCGCGATCCTTTGGGCCTGGACCGCGTTGCTCTCGGGCGTCGCCCTCGCGCCGACGCTCGCGGGCGACGGCACCGGGGGCGGCGTGAACCTGAACGCGCTCGTGCCGTTTGCGATCGCCGCGATGGCTTTGATCCTGTATGCGGCGTTCCATCCCGGGGTGCGCACCGCTCGCCGGCGCAGCGTCCAGGCGCGTCACCCGGCCGCGGTGGAGCCGACGGCCGCGGGTGGAGACGCGGCAGCACAGCCCGAGACGCCCGCGCCGGTCGTCGAACTCGAGTCGCGGCGTCGGGCCTGAGCGGATCCGGGCCTGACCGGATCTCGGGCCTGACCGGATCTCGGGCCTGAGCAGATCCGGGATTCGGGCCGCTCCGGTTTGCGAAGCCCTCGATCGGCTCCATAGATTGCGAAAACATTCACAAGCGGCGCGCACCGGCGCGCGCCGAGGGGCCCTGAGTGAGTGAACGAGCACGAGTGAGCGAGCACGAGTGAGCGAGCAGGCACGGCGCGGTTGGCGTCGCACGAAGGTGGTCGGCGACACCGACGCGTTCACCCAGGCGATCACCTTCGCCGTCGGTCCCGTGCTCTTCGGGGTGCTCGGCCGCCTCGCCGACGCACAGTTCGGTACCGCTCCGTTGTTCGTGCTCGTCGGGATCCTCGCCGGCTTCGGTGGCGGCGCGGCGACGCTCTACTACCGCTACCAGGCACGAATGCGTGAGCACGAGGACAACAAGCCCTGGCGCAAGCTCGCCCACGCGGCCGCCGACGCCGGCAAGACGGTGATCCGATGAGCGACAGCACGATGTTCGCTCCGGTCGCCGGTGCGCACGACCGCATCGAGGTCACGATCGCGCGCGACATCGCCAAACACGCCGTCTACGTCGCTCCCGCGGTGGTGGTGATCGCGGCGATCGTCGAGGGCAGTGGCGGCGCGCTCGGAGCGCTCTGCGCGCTCGCGGTCGTCTCGGTGAACTTCCTCGTCGCCGCGTCGGCGCTCGGTTGGGCGGCTCGAATCAGCACCGGCGCGTTGCTCGGCGCCGCGTTGTTGAGCTTCGTCGTTCGGCTCGCGGTCATCACCGTGCTCGGCCTCGCGGTCAAGCAGGTCGACGCGGTGCACTTCGCGACGTTCTGCATCGTCCTCGTTGCTGCCCACCTCGGGCTGCTGTTCTGGGAGATGCGCCACGTGAGCCTCACGCTCGCGTACCCCGGCTTGAAGCCCACGGCCGACCAGTTGTCAGCGGACACCAATAAGGAGCAGGCGTGATCCTCGCCGAACTCTTCCCCCACGGGGTGAGCGAGCTCTTCCAGTGGAAGGGCGTCGCGTTCGACAACACGTTCTACGAGATCAACAAGGTCGCCATCATGGCGCTGGTCTCGACCTCGTTGTGCGTGTGGCTCTTCGTCGGCGGCGCCCGCAAGAAGGCGCTCGTGCCGACGGGTGTACAGAACGCGGCGGAGATGAGCTACGAACTCATCGAGGAGCAGATCGCGGTCCCGGTCATCGGTGATCACCACGGCTACGGCAAGCAGTGGACGCCGTTCCTCACCTGCACGTTCTTCTTCATCTTCTTCATCAACATCTGGGCGACGGCACCGTTCATCCAGTTCCCGGCGACGTCGCGATTCGGGATCCCGCTGTTCCTCTCGCTCGTCACCTGGTTGGTCTTCATCGGCGTCGGCTTCAAGCACCAGGGCCCGTTGTACATCCTGAAGGCGATCTTCCCGCCCGGCGTGCCCAAGGCGCTCTACATCCTCGTGGCGCCCATCGAGTTCGTCTCGAAGTTCCTCGTGCGGCCCTTCTCGCTGGCCGTCCGACTCTTCGCCAACATGGTCGCCGGGCACATCCTGCTCGCCGTGTTCGCGCTCATGACCCACGAGCTGTTCTGGGTTCGCAACAGCGGTTCGATCCAGTTGCTGTTCAGCCCGCTCGCGTTCTTCATGCTCCTGTTCATGACGGTGTTCGAGCTGCTCGTCGCCGTCTTGCAGGCGTACATCTTCACCACCCTCACGGCGGTCTACATCGCCGAGTCGGCGAGTGAGGAGCACTAGGCACCACGCACCACGCAACGGCTTCGCGTCACATCAACCAACACCAGGTCCGGTACGACCTGGCGAACCAAGGAGAACCACCAGTGCGATCCCTGCTCACGCTGGCCGAGACCACCGGAGACGTCGAGGGCGGCCTGCGCGCCGTCGGGTACGGCCTCGCGGCCATCGGCCCCGGCATCGGCATCGGCACGCTCGTCGGCCAGTCGGTCCAGGCCATGGCCCGGCAACCCGAGATGGCCGGTCAGGTCCGAACCACGATGTTCCTCGGTATCGCGTTCGCCGAGGCGCTCGCGCTCATCGGTTTCGTCGTCACGTTCCTCTAGATCGCAACGCTCACGAAGGAAGGACGCGCCATGCGCATCCGACGACTGTTGGTCGCCGGCACCATTGCCGCTGCGCCGCTCATGCTCTCCGTCCCCGCGCACGCGGCGACCGAGGGCGCGGAGGGCGAACACGTCACGGTTCAGTTCCGCGAGGAGTCGGCCGAGGTTCCCGGGGTCGGTGAGTGCGAGGGCGAGGAGCTCTTCGCGCTCGTCACCGCGCCCGAGGCCGACCGTGCCGACCTCATCGAGGACTGCTTCTCGGAGAAGAGCCCGATCCTGCCGAAGTGGCCCGAGGTGATCTGGGGCGGCCTCGCCTGGCTCCTCGTCATGCTGGTCGTCGGCAAGTACGCGTTGCCGCAGCTGAAGAAGGCGATGCAGGCACGTTCCGACAAGATCCGCGGCGATCTCGAGGCGGCCGAGGCGGCCAAGACGTCGGCGAACCAAGAGCTCGAGCAGTACCGGGCTCAGCTCGCGGATTCGCGCAACGAGGGTGCCCGCATCGTCGACGCCGCCCGTCAGGACGCCGACACCGTGCGACGCGACCTGATCGCCCAGGCCGAGAGCGACGCCGCGCAGATCCGGACGCGGGCGCAGGCCGACATCGCGTTGGCGAGCGATCGTGCCCTCGCCGACCTGCGGACCCAGGTTGCGTCGATGTCGGTGGAACTCGCCGGGAAGATCGTCGAGCGCAACCTCGACCCCGCGACCCAGCAGGCGCTCATCGACAGCTACATCGATCAGGTGGGGAGCAACTAGGCCATGAGCAACCGCGTCGACGCCTACGCGCGGGCGATCTACGAGATCGTCGCGGCCGAGGGATTCCTCGCCGAGGCCGAAGACGAGCTCTTCCGCTTCGCCCGGACCTTCGAGGCCAACGACGACCTGCGGATGGCGCTCTCCGACCCGGGGATCCCCGCCGCCCGCCGTCAGGCCGTGGTGGAGGACCTGCTGGGCGGCAAAGCGCTCATCGCGAGCAAGGCGATCGCCTCGTTCATCGTCGGCATCGGGCGTGCGAGCCACCTCCCCGAGATCATCGACCGGTTCGTCGAGCTGAGCGCCGAGTCGCGCAGCCGCGAGGTCGCCGAAGTCCGCAGCGCGGTGGCCCTCTCCGACGAGCAGGTGTCGCGTCTCGCTGCTGCGCTCGGCAAGGCCACGGGCAAGCAGGTCGAGGTGAAGGTCGTGGTCGACGACAGCGTGCTCGGCGGCATCGTGGCCCGCATCGGCGACATCGTCATCGACGGCTCGGTCCGCAACCGGATCGACCAGCTGAAGGAACAGATCTGATGGCAGAACTCACGATCAACGCAACGGAGATCGCCGACGCGCTCCGCGAGCACGTCACGAGCTTCACGCCCAAGACCAGCCAGGAGCAGGTCGGTCGTGTGCTCGAGGTCGCCGACGGCGTCGCCCGGGTGCAGGGTCTCCCCGGCGCCGCGGTGAACGAACTCCTCGAGTTCGAGGGCGGCGTGCTCGGTCTCGCGTTGAACCTCGACGAGGACTCGATCGGCGCTGTCGTCCTCGGTGCCGCGGACGAGATCGAGGAGGGCATGGCGGTCAAGGCGACCGGTCGCATCCTCTCGGTCCCCGTCGGCGACGCGCTCAT
>SXJQ01000307.1 GCA_005779345.1 Actinomycetota bacterium | reverse complement strand
GGAGCGACGCGAGGTCGGAGCCGGCACCCGGCTCGGAGAACAACTGACACCAGATCTCGCTGCCGTCGAGCAGCCCGGGGAGCCATTGCGCCTGCTGTGCGTCGCTGCCCGCCACGAGCAGCGTCGGCCCGGCCCAGCCGATCCCGATCGGGTTCATCGGGCGCGGCGCCTGGCGCGAGCGCAGTTCGTCGTCGATCGCGAGTTGCTCCCACGGTCCGGCGCCGAGACCCCACGGGGCCGGCCAGTGCGGTGCCACGTACCCGGCGCTCGCCAGGCGGGCGTTCCAGTCGGCCGGCCACCGGCCGTCGGGCGCCGCCGCGTCGACGAACTCGGCGACGCGGGCACGGGCGGCGTCGGCCTCGGCCGGCCAGGGGATCTGCGGGGTCACGACCACGGGTGGCAGCGTACGCACCCGTCGCTAGCCTGCGCAGGTGATCGCGCCGTTCGGCGTCTACGTCCACATCCCGTTCTGCGCGCATCGCTGCGACTACTGCGACTTCGCGACGTGGACCGACCGCGATCACCTCGTCGACGACTACGTCGCCGCATGTATCGACGACCTCCGCGGCCGCGCCACCCCACCCGCGACGAGCGTCTTCTTCGGGGGCGGGACCCCGTCGCTCCTCGCGGCCGACCGACTCGTCGCGATCCTCGACGCCATCGAGCGGGCGCCGGGCTGCGAGGTCACGGTGGAGTGCAATCCCGACTCGGTCGATGCCGCGAAGTTCGCTCGCTACGCGGCGGCAGGTGTCGATCGCGTCAGCCTCGGCGCGCAGTCGTTCGTGCCGCACGTGTTGCGTTCGCTCAACCGCACCCACGATCCGGGCAATGTCGCCGCGGCGATCGGCTGGGCGCGCGAGGCCGGCATCGAGCGGATCAACGTCGACGTGATCTACGGCACCGTCGGTGAGTCGCTCGACGACTGGCGACGGTCGGTCGACGCGGTGCTCGAACTCGGTGTGACCCACGTGAGTGCCTACGCGCTCACGGTGGAACCCGCGACGCCACTGGGCCGCGCCGTCGCCGAGGGCGGTGCCGGGGCGCCCGACGACGACGACCAGGCCGACAAGTACGTGATCGTCGACGACCTGCTCGCCGCGGCCGGGCTCGAGAACTACGAGGTGTCGAACTGGGCGGTCCCCGGCGCGGAGTGCCGCCACAACGTCTTGTACTGGACGATGGGGGAGTACGTCGCGATCGGCTGTGCCGGTCATGGCCACACCGCCGGCGCCCGCTGGTGGAACGTGCGGACGCCGGAGCGGTACATCGCTCGGATCGGCGCGGGCCGGGCTCCCGAGTCGGGGCGCGAGGAACTCGACGCGGGCGGCCGCGCCGAGGAGGCGTTCACGCTCGCGCTGCGGACCCGATGGGGAGCGCCGATCGGTCCCCTCGCTGCCCCGGCGGCGACCGCGCTCGCGGACCTCACCGAGGCGCGACTCGTGGAGGCGACCGGTGGTCGCGTCCGGCTGACGCGCGCCGGTCGTCTGCTCGCATCCGATGTGACGGCGCGCCTGTTGCTGTCGGGAATCGCGGTCGCGCCCGGTCCCGCGCCTCGCGACCCGGGCACGCCCGCGCCGGGGGTGGGGGCTGGCACTCGGTACCATTGAGTGCCAACCATCCGTCGGGTCTCGCTTCGCTGCGAGCCGTCGGTCGTGCGAGACGGCGAGGAGGGAACGCACCGATGGCAGGATCAGATGCTCGCGACACCCTCGAGGCCCGCAAGGCCGAGGTGCTGCGAGCCATCGTCGAGCAGTACGTGCAGTCGGCGACGCCCGTCGGCAGCCAGACGATCGTGCATACCGCCGAACTCGGCGTCTCGGCGGCCACGGTCCGCAACGACATGAGCGCGCTCGAGCGCGACGGCTACATCACGCATCCGCATACCTCCGCGGGCCGGATCCCGACCGACAAGGGCTATCGGTTCTTCGTCGACCACTACGCGGGAGCCGCCCAGCTCCCGGTGCAGCAGCGCCGCGAGATCGCCGACTTCTTCACCTCGACGACCCGCGTGATGGACGATCTGCTCCACGAGACGAGCCAGTTGCTCGCGCGGCTCACCGACCACGCCGCGGTCGTCGTCGGGCCGCAGGCCGACGTCGCCACGGTGCGCAGTGTGCAACTCGTGGCCTTGCAGCCTCGGGTCGTGCTGGCGGTCGCCGTGTTGTCGAACGGCGTCGTCGAGAAGGAGACGATGCTCCTCGAGCACGAGGTCACCGACGACGACATCGCCGCCGCCGGCGCCCGCCTCAACGCCGCGTTCGTCGGTCGCCCGTTCGCCGAACCCATCGTCGCCGAACCCGCCCTCGCCGACGCCGATCGAGCCGAAACGCGCAGCGCCGTCGACACACTCACCGACCAGGCGTGCGCCGCGTTGCGTGGGCACACCACCCGTTCGGGCGAGCCCGTGTTCGTGGGCGGTGCGAGTCGCCTCGCCGCCGAGGGAGAGAGCTTCGCGTCGCCGGCGAGCGTCGCGCGCCTGCTCGAACTGCTCGAACAGCAGGTCGTCGTGGTCGCGCTCGTGCGCGAACTGCTCGGACCGGGGCTCACCGTTCGCATCGGTGCCGAGAACGAGCGCGCCGACCTCTCGGAGTGTTCGCTCGTCATCGCGCCGTACCTCGTCGAAGGGCAGGCGGCCGGCACGATCGGCGTCCTCGGCCCGACCCGGATGGACTATCGCCAGGCGCAGGCCGCGGTCACCGCGATCTCGACGCATCTGTCGCGGACGCTTCCGCAGTAGGTGGCAGAGGCGACGATGGCGACCGACTATTACGAGGTGCTCGGCGTTTCGAAGAGCGCGACCGACGATGAGATCAAGCGCGCCTACCGCGCGCTCGCGCGGCGCCACCATCCCGACGCGAATCCCGACGATCCCGAGTCGGCGGAGCGGTTCAAGCGGCTCGCGGTCGCGTACGACGCGCTCTCCGACCCCGAGAAGCGACGTCGGTACGACATGTTCGGGCCCGAGGGCGTGCAGGGCGGTCCGGGCGCCGGCGCGGGCTCGGCCGACGGCTTCGGTCTCAACGACCTGTTCGACGCATTCTTCGGCGGTGCCGGCGGCGACCCGTTCGGCCGAGGTTCCTCGGGGCCGCCGCGCGGACCCGATGCCGAGTGTGTGCTCGATCTGACGTTGGCCGACGTCGTGGTCGGCGGCACCCACGAACTCGACCTCACGATGCCGATCACCTGCGACCTGTGCGGTGGGAGCGGTTGCCAGGAGGGCACGCACGCCGACCGGTGCGCGAACTGCTCCGGCTCGGGAGCGGTCCGCACGATGCGCCGGTCGGTGCTCGGCCAACTCGTCACCTCGGGACCGTGCCCGGAGTGCAACGGGTCCGGCCAGATCATCCCCTCGCCGTGCGAGCGTTGTCGCGGCGACGGCCGGGTCCGCGGACCCCGCCAACTCCAGGTCGACGTGCCCGCAGGGATCGACCATGGTCAACGTCTCCGCTTGTCGGGGCGCGGGCCGGCGGCGCCGCGTGGCGGCCAGGCCGGCGACCTGTACGTGACCGTCCGCGTGCAGGCCGACCCGCGGTTCGAGCGCGACGGCGACGACCTCCACACGATCGCTCGCGTCGCCATGACCCAGGCCGCCCTCGGGGCGAGCCTGCGGGTCGAGACGATCGACGGCGACCAGGCGCTCGAGCTCACGCCGGGCACACAGCCGGGGCGCGTCTTCACGATCAAGGGCCACGGAGTGCCGTCGTTGCGCACGGGTCGGCGCGGCGACCTGCACGTGCACCTCGAGGTCGAGATCCCGACGCGGCTATCGGGCGAAGAAGCCGAACTGCTCGGCCAGTTCGCGGCACTGCGCGGCGAAGAGGTCGAAGATTCGCGCGAGGGCTTGTTCTCGCGGTTGCGGTCGGCGTTCGGCGAGCGATGAGCGGGGGTCCCGCCGCCGAGGCGGGGGTGGCGGCGCACGTCGTCGTCGCGGTCGAGCCCGGCATCGGGCTCACGGAGCGATTCGACCTCACCGGCCCCGACGGTCACCACCTCCAGCGCGTCCGCCGGTTGCGGGTCGGCGAACACGTCACGCTCGCCGACGGCGTCGGCGGCTGGCGTCGCTACGCGGTCGCGGCGGCCGGGCGCGGCATGCTCGAACTCGACGCGCTCGGACCGCTCGCGCACGAGCCCGAGATTGGTCCCGCGGTCGCCGTCGCCGCGGCGGTGTCGAAGGGAACCAAGCTCGAGACGATCGCCGCGCACCTGACCGAACTCGGTGTCGCCGAGGTCGCGCCGTTGCTCACCGAGCGCTCGGCG
>SXJQ01000306.1 GCA_005779345.1 Actinomycetota bacterium | reverse complement strand
GTTCGAGATCCTGGAGTTCCTCGTGCGACGAGCGGGCAAGGTCGTCTCCAAGACCGAGATCCTCGACGGCGTGTGGACCGACGACTTCCAGGGCGACCCCAACATCGTCGAGGTCTACGTCGCGCGCCTCCGTCGCAAGCTCGCCGTCGCCGCTTCCGACCCAGCTGCGATCACGACGGTGCGCGGCGCCGGGTACCGGCTCGAGGCCGACTGAGATGCACCGGAGCATTCGCGTCCGCATCACGGGGGTCGCGGCGATCGCCGTCACGATCGTGCTCGTCGTCACTGCGTTCGCGCTGCTCGCATCGCAACGGCGCGTGTTGACGTCGAACCTCGACGAGGCGCTCCGCACGCATGCGACGGAGATCTCCTCGTCGGTGTCACCTGCCGGAGCGCCCGCCGTGTTGCGCCCGTGGGTCGACGACGACGCGATCGCGCAGATCGTGACGGCTGACGGCATCGTGCTCGGCGCGACCGCGAACTTCGCCGGCGCGCCCGCGCTCCCCTCGCCGCCGATCGCCACGACCGACCAGGTCCGCACCGCTGGGTTGCTCCCGGACGAACCCGACTATCGCATCGCATCGGTGCGCCGCGACGATCTCGTCGTGCACGTCGCCGCCCCCCTCGACGACATCGACGAGAGCATCGCCGCTCTCCGGCGCGGGCTCATGGTGGCGATTCCCGCGGTGACGGTGTCGTTGAGCCTGCTCATCTGGCTGCTCGTCGGTCGCACGCTGCGTCCGGTCGAGGCAATTCGGCGCGAGGTCGCCGACATCACCGGACACAACCTGAACCGCCGCGTCACGATGCCCGCATCGCACGACGAGGTCGAGCGGCTCGCCCGGACGATGAACGCGATGCTCGATCGCCTCGAAGACTCGGCCGAACGGCAACGGCAATTCGTCGGCGATGCCTCCCACGAACTCCGCAGCCCGTTGACTCGGATCCGCTCCGAACTCGAGGTCGATCTCTCCCACCCGGCCGGTGCCGATCTCGCCGCCACGCATCGGAGCGTGCTCGACGAGACCGAACATCTCCAGCGCCTCGTCGACGACCTCCTCGTCCTCGCTCGCCACGACCCGGGTTCGCCCTCCCGCCCGGCGACCGCGGTCGACCTCGACGACATCGTCCTGCGTGAAGCCGGCCGGATCGCCGACCGATGCACGGTGCCGATCGACGTCTCGGGCGTCTCGGCGGCCCAGGTCGTGGGCGATCCGCACGCACTGACGCGAGTCGTCCGCAATCTCACCGAGAACGCCGTGCGCCACGCCCGATCACAGGTGACGATCCGACTGGGCGAACGCGGATCGGTGGCGACGCTCACCGTGACCGACGACGGACCCGGGATTCCCGCCGAGTTCCACGACCACGTGTTCGAGCGGTTCACGCGTACCGACCAGGCACGATCGGCCGACGTCGGCGGGACCGGCCTCGGGCTCGCGATCACCCGCGCGATCGTCGACCGCCACGGCGGGACGGTGCGGATCGACGCGCACCACTCGCCAGGTGCCTGTTTCGTCGTCGAGCTCGCGACCGTCGAGGCAACCCCGCGTCGCTGAATCGCGGCCCGCGTCCGGCTCAGCGCTGCCGCGCGACTGCTTCGGATTCGGGCACTCGACACGCGACCACGCGCACGATGTCGACCGGCTCGTCGAAACCGCGGATCACCCGGCGACCGAGGGGCTCGGCCACGACCTGATCGCCCATCCGTTCGACGATCGCGGCGTGGGCGAGGATCTCGTCGTCGGCCGCCTGATCGCACAGCCGCGCGGCGAGATTCACGGTGGAACCGATGTAGTCGTCGCCCTCGAAGACGATCACCTTGCCGACCGTCACGCCACTGCGGATCGGCAGCGCGCCGGACACCTCGCGCATCCGGGCGTGCAGTTCGACGACCGCGCTGACGAGCGCGGCGAGGTCGACGCTGACGATCATCGCACCGTCGCCGAGCCATTTGCCGACGCGTATCCCGTGATGGTCGACCACCGAACGCAACACCGTCCGGAAGCCCGTGAGGACCTGTCGTGCCGACTCGTCGCCGTTGCGATGCGTGAACCCGGTGAAACCGGAGAGATCGACGAAGGCGAAGGCACGCTCGACCCGCATGCGGCCAGTCTCGCCCGCCGAACGGCCTGTTCGTGGGATCCAGACCTGCCGCGGCACGAACTTGGATCAGGTCGCCTCGAGGCGGACCTCGAGTGCCTTGACCGACGCCCACACGACCGCGCCCCGCGTCACGCCGAGATCGGCCGCCGCCGCCTCGGTGATCTCGGCGGTGAGTTCGACCGGGCCGGCAACGTGCACCCGGACGCGTCCACCGTGGCGATCCAGATCGGTCACCGTCACCGGCCAGACGTTGCGAGGGCTGCCCGACGGCTCGGAGGCATGCAGCGCGATCGCCGTCGGGGCGATCACGGCGACGACCTCGCCGACGACCCCGGAGTTCGCGCACGCGACCCTGGTCCCCGCGCTGCTCACCATGGTCGACGATCCGTCACTGCGGCCTTCGATCACGTTCATCCCGACGAGTTCGGCGACGTAACGGCTGCGGGGTCGGTCGACGAGTTCGGAGTAGCTCGCGTCGTGGGTGACCCGGCCCTCCTCGATCACGACGATGCGCGCTGCGAGCGCGCGCGCGTCGAGCGGATCGTGGGTCACGACCAATCGCTCACCGGCGAAACCGTCGAGGTACTCGCGCAGCGAACGTCGAACCTGTGCGCGCGTCGCGATGTCGAGCGCCGCGAGCGGCTCGTCCAACAGCAACACGCGCGGGTCGCCCGCCAGGGCGCGAGCGAGCGCGACGCGCT
>SXJQ01000305.1 GCA_005779345.1 Actinomycetota bacterium | reverse complement strand
GTCGGATCGCCGAGGCCGACTGCACCGAGGTTGCGCGGTTGCGCGCCGCGGGAGCGATCGTCGTCGGCAAGACGACCGCACCGGAGTTCGGTTCGATCAACTGGACGCGAACCCACGTGCACGGCACGTCGCGGAATCCGTGGAATCCGGAGCGGACCCCGGGCGGGTCGTCGGGTGGGTCGGCCGCCGCGGTCGCGAGCGGACAGGTACCCATCGCGACGGGGAGCGACGGCGGCGGCTCGATTCGGATCCCCTCCGCGTACAGCGGGTTGTTCGGGTTCAAGGTCACGTTCGGCCGGGTCGGCAGCGCACCCGACGCGTTCGACGCGTCGCTCACCGCGGTACCGGGGCCGATGGCGCGCTCGGTGCGCGATGCCGCGCGCTACGTCGACATCGTCGCCGGACCGACGGTCAACGACCCGACCTCGCTCGCGCGCCCCACGATCGGCTACGAGGACGCCTTGTTGTCGGGTGAGCCGGTCGCGCGGCTTCGTGGCCTGCGTGCCGCGTGGACGAGCACGCTGGGGTTCGCTGTCACCGACCCCGAGGTCGAAGAGCAGACGCGCGTGGCGGCGATGGACCTCGCGGCGGCGGCCGGCCTGCGTGTCGTCGACGTCGACGTGCGGATCCCGCGTCCGGGAATGGCGTGGAGCCTGTTGTCGTCGCTGGCGATGGCGGCCGATCACCTCGATCACGCGCGCGGCCGGTTCGACGAACTCACGCCCGTCGTGCGCGGGGGTATGGAGTGGTGCGAGCGCGTCGGCATCGACGATGTCGTGCGTGCATATCGCCGTCGTGAGGAGATCATGCGCGCGATCCACGCGGCGTTCGACGACATCGACATCTTGTTCACGCCGACGACGGCCACGACTGCGTTCGCGGCCGAGGGACCGCCGCCCACCGTGATCGCCGAGCGTGAGGTCGGGGGGATGGGGTCGGTGCCGTTCACCGCGCCGTTCAACATCTCGGGCCAGCCCGGGGTCAGCATCCCGTGCGCCATCTCGAGTGAGGGATTGCCGATCGGATTGCAGGCGGTGACGCGCCGTCACGACGACGACCTCGTGCTCGCCCTCGGCCTGGTCGCGGAACGGACGCGTCCGTGGCCGAAGTTGGCCCCGCTGGCGTTCACCGGCGCCGCGAGCTGAGCCGCCGGGTCGCTTGACCGGGCGGTCAAGTAGATTCGTGACCATGTCGCAGGCGGGCCACTCGCATCATCACCATCCGCCGGCAGCGAACGACCCCGCCGCCCCGCGGCCGGTCAAGACCGAACAGCTCCCCGCCGACGACGAGATCCTCGAGGTCGCGCCGGGCGTGATCCGCATGCAGCTCCCGATCTGGATGCCGGGCCTCGGCCACGTGAACATGTACGGGTTGATCGACGACCGTGGGATCGCCGTGGTCGATCCGGGGCTCCCCGGCCCACAGAGCTGGAAGGCGTTGACGAGCCGGCTGAAGTCCGCGGGCTACCGCGTGAAAGACGTGCACTCGGTGATCGTTACGCACTCCCACCCCGATCACTTCGGGGGTGCGGGCCGGATCGCCAAGACGAGTGGTGCGCGGCTCGTCACGCACCACTCGTTCTCCACCTGGACGGTCAAGGGCCCGAGCGCGACGCGCACGATCAGCGAGCACGAGGCGCGCTCGCTCGAACTCGAAGCGGCCGCGGTGGCGCAAGCACTCGATGTCAGCCCCGACGAGATCCCGACCATCGCCGACGAACCCGATCTCGTGCACGACGACACCGACGAGGCCGAGCCCACGAGTCGACCGTGGGGTTCGCCGACGCCGTGGGGGACCCACAACCCCGGTCCCGCGTTCAAGCGCCGGGTGATGATCCGCGCGATGCGGTTGCTGTTCACGCCGCCCGAGCCGACTCAGCGCGTGCATCACGGCGAGCGGATCGAACTCGCCGGGCGCGAGTGGTGGGCGGTCCACACGCCGGGTCACACCGTCGACCACCTCTGCCTCTTCGATCCCGAACACGGCGTGCTCCTGTCGGGCGATCACGTGCTGCCGACGATCACGCCGCACGTCTCCGGTGTGCAGAAGGCCGACTCGTTGAAGAGTTACCTCGCGACGCTCGATCTCGTCGCGCGGCTCCCCGATGTCCGGCTCGGCCTGCCGGCCCACGGTGCGGTGTTCAGCGACGTTCCCGGTCGGGTCGAAGCGATCAAGGTGCACCACGACGAGCGCATGGAGATGCTGCGTTCCGCGTCGCTGGCACTCGGTCCCGCGTCGGTCCAGACGCTCGCCCGCGAGGTGTTCCCGAAGCGGCACTGGGGCGTGATGGCCGAGAGCGAGACCTTCGCCCACCTCATGCACCTCCTCCACGCGGGGGAGGCCGAGAGCTGGCGGCAAGACGATCAGCTCTGGTTCCGCGTCGCCGAGCACGCCTGACGACGCCAGCCGCGACGGGTTAGGTTCCCGCGCGTGCCTGCCGACACCGTCACGATCGCCGACGAGGTCACCGACCTCCTGCAACACCTGATCCGCAACGCGTGTGTCAACGACGGCACGCCCGAGAGCGGGTACGAGTCGCGCAGCGCCGACGTGCTCGCGCAATACCTGGGCGGTTCGGGGCTCGAGGTCGAGCGCTTTCGCGCGCTCGAGGGTCGCGACAACGTGGTCGCGCGTATCGAGGGCTCGGACCCCGCGGCGCCGACCTTGTTGCTGATGGGCCACACCGACGTCGTCCCGGTGAGCGCCGAGAGTTGGAGCCGCGATCCGTTCGGCGGCGAGTTGGTCGACGGTGAGGTGTGGGGACGGGGCGCGGTCGACATGCTCAACCTCACGGCGAGCATGGCGGTCGCGTTCAAGCAGTTGGCGCGCTCGGGCTTCCGTCCGAAGGGCACGCTGATCTACCTGGGCGTCGCCGACGAGGAGAACCTCGGCGAATGGGGTGCCGATCACCTGCTGCGCGCCGAGCGCGACGCGGTGATGGCCGACTTCGTCATCACCGAGTCGGGCGGCTTCCAGGTGCCGAGCCCGTCGGGGCCACGACTCCCGGTGATCATCGGCGAGAAGGGCAGCTATTGGTGCCGGATCACGGTGCGCGGCACGCCGGGACACGCGAGCCAACCCTTCCGCACCGACAACGCGCTCGTCACCGCCGCCGAGATCGTGCGTCGGATCGCGGAGTACCGGCCGCCGACGATGATCCACGACACCTGGCGCGACTTCGTCACCGGGATCTTCCCCGAAGAGATCGCGGCGCCGCTCACCGACGAGACGGAACTGTGGGACTTCTGCGGCGCGCTGCCCGTGGGAATAGCGCGCCAGGCGCACGCGTGCACGCACACGACGTTCGCCCCCACGATCATCCACGGCGGGACGAAGACGAACGTCATCCCCGACGAGGTCACGATCGACGTCGACATCCGGACCTTGCCCGGTCAGGATGCCGCCGACATCACCCGGATGCTCGACGACGCGATCGGCGATCTGCTGCCGATGGTCGAGGTGCGGTCATCCGACGACAACGAGTCGACCGCTTCGCCGCGCGACACGCCGCTATGGGATGCGTTGGGGCGAGTCTCCTCCAAGTTGGTGGCTGGTTCCGCGCTCGTCCCGTTCCTCACCGTCGGGGCGACCGACGCGCGGTTCTTCCGACGTGCCGGCTCGACCGCGTACGGGTTCGGGTTGTTCAGCCAACGCCTGAGCTTCGAGGACTACGCGACGATGTTCCATGGCAACGACGAGCGCGTCGACGTCGATTCGCTCGTGTTGTCGACGCAACTGTGGGAGGCCGTCGCGCACGACCTCCTGGCCTGAGCCCGGTTCAGGCCGGCGGCTCGTCGTCGGGTCGCTGTTCGCGCAGGTATCGCTCCAACTCCTGCGCGATGACGTCGCCCGACGGCAACTCGTCTTCGTCGAACTCGTCGTCCTCGTCTTCGTCGTCGGCGAGTTCTTCGACGAGTTCGCCGATGAGGTCGTCGTCCCACTCGTCGCCGTCGTCCCAGTCGTCCCAGTCGTCGAAGTCGACTGCGTCGTCGTCGGTGCTGCGGGCGATCGGTTCCTCGTCGTCGACCGTCGGTTCGTCGTGACGGCGTTCGAGTTCGGTGACGTAGGCGCGGATGTCGTCGTCGTCGATCGCCGCGTCGACGTGCTGTTGCCAGCCCCGCCCGGCGATCTCGAGTGATTGCAGCGGGAGCGCGATCGCGGTGAGCGCGCTGAATCGCGCGAGCAGCGCGTGGGTGGCCTTCGGGCTCGGCGGTGTCGCGACGTAGTGGGGTACGGGAGCCCACAGTGACACGGTCGGGAGACCGGCACGGCGGCTCGCGTCGGTGAGCACACCGACGATGCCGGTCGGGCCTTCGTAGCGCGAGCGTTCCAGCCCCAGTCGCAGCGCGAGGTCGGGGTCGCTCGCGGTGCCGGTCACCGCGACGGGCCGCGAGTGTGGCGAGTCGCCGAGGAGCGCGCCGAGGGTGACCGCGAGTGAGCAACCCAGGTCGGTGGCCATCTCGAGGACGGCTCGACAGAACGCCGGCCAGCGGAGGTTGGGTTCGACCCCGAGTACCAGGACGAGATCCCGCTCGGCGCGCGGCACGCGAGCGATCGCGAACCGCGTGCTCGGCCAGCGCACCTTGCGCACGACGCCCTGCACGATCTCGACTTGGGGCCGGGCGGCCTGGAAGTCGAAGTACTCCTCGGCGTCGAGGCCGCCGATGTCGGTCGCGTTGAGCTGTCGGATCAAGAACCGGACGGCGTCGGTCGCCGCGTTCGCTGCGTCGTTCCAGCCTTCGAACGCCGCGACGAGCACGGGGTCGCGCAGCGGCGGCTCGACGCTCCAGTTCGTCATCTCGCCGATCCCGCGGTCACCTCGGCCAGACCCAGGTCGTCACTTCGCAGATGTTACGAGCCGGTCCGCCGGATCGGGTTTCGCAGCGTACCGACGCCCGCGACCGTGATCGCCACGTTGTCGCCGTCGCGCAGCCAACGGGGTGGATCCTGCGCGGCACCGACCCCGCCCGGCGTCCCCGTGAGCTGACCCGCGTGCTGGCGCGCAGCAAACTCATGCGCGCGCTCCACCAGCAGCCGCTCAGCGGGCGGGGTGCCAGCCGGCAGGCTGTCTACTAGTTTGGCAAGTTCCATG
>SXJQ01000304.1 GCA_005779345.1 Actinomycetota bacterium | reverse complement strand
GTCCTCCCCACCGACCTCTGCTTCGTCGCGCCCGTCCGCGGGTCGGCGGCGAGGCGCCCGCGCGGCACGCGCCGCACTCGCCGCCGGACTCGCACTCGGTGCGGTTGCCGGCTCGGTCCAGCGGGCCGCCGCAACCCCGGCGACGGTCGTCGACGACCCGAGGTCGGCCGCGGGTGCCGTGCCCGCCGCCGAAGCTGCCATCGTGCCGCTCGCGAGCGCGGTCGTGGTCGCGGCGAACGAGGCCGCGACGGTCGAAGCCGCGATCCGTGCGAGCCGGGTCGGCATCATCTGTCCGATCGCGGGCACCGTGCAGTTCTTCGACGACTACGGGATGGCGCGCAGCGGTGGGCGCCGCCACCGGGGCACCGACCTGGCGAACGCCTACGGCACCGCCAACGTCGCGGTCGTCGACGGGCTCCTCGCCTTCAAGTCGGGCGGGCTGCAGGGGCGCGGCGCGTACCTGACCGGCGCCGACGGCAACGAGTACTGGTACTTCCACCTCTCGGCCTACGAGGGTGAGCCGCGCTTCGTGCGTCGCGGCGAGACGGTCGGCTACACGGGAACGAGCGGCAACGCCGGCGGACCCCACACCCACTTCGAGATCCACCCGGGGGCCGACTCCGACCGGGTCGAGAACCCCTACCCGAAACTCGACTTCGTCTGCACCGACCGCGCACCCCTCTGAGCCCAACATCGCGTTCTGACGGCATCTCATGCGCAAAACGATGAGCTGCACGCCGCAAAACGGGTTGGGCACGCACCGTCCGTAGGCTGGGTCCGTGCACGACCCGAACGATCCGCTCAGCCGCGCCGCCGTCGCGGCATGCTTCGACCTCGCCCGGGCCCGGATCGACGATCCCGACCCGCCGCTCGGCCGCACCGCCGACGCTGCCGCGCTCGAATCGGCGCTGGCGGGCGCGATCTGTCGGCGTGGCCTCGGAGTCGACGCGGCGATGGCGCTCGTGCGAGACGTGGTCGTGACGAACGCGGTCGCGCTCGACGGGCCACGTTTCGTTGCCCTGATCCCCGCGGCGCCGAGTCTCGCGGCGAAGGCGTTCGACGCGGTCGTCGGAGCGCACTCGTTCTCGCCCGAGTCGTGGCTCGAGAGCGCGGGTGCCGTGGCCGCCGAGAACCAGACGTTGCGGGTGCTCGCCGACGCGGCCGGGATGCCCGAAGGCGCGGGAGGGTGCTTCGTCAGCGGTGGCTCGGCCGGGAACCTCGCCGCGCTCGCCGTCGCCCGCGACACCCGCGGCGGTGTCGGCTCGGTCGTGCTCGTCAGCGAGACGGCACACGCCTCGATCGATCGCGCCGCGCACCTGCTCGGGTTGACCATACGCACCGTTCCCGCCGACGATCGCGGTCGCCTCGTGGGCGCCGCGCTCGACGACGGTTTCGGCGACGACGACGGCCCGGCGGTGTGCGCGGTCGTCGCATCGGCCGGCGCGACCAACACCGGCGCCATCGACGACCTCGTCGGCATCGCCGAACGCTGTGCTGCGCACGGCGCGTGGATGCACGTCGACGCGGCCTACGGCGGCGGCGCGCTGTTCGCTCCTTCGGTGCGCGAACGCTTCGCCGGGATCGAACGCGCCGACTCGCTGGTGATCGATCCCCACAAGTGGCTCTTCGGGACGCTCGACTGCGGTGCGCTGCTCTACAAGGATCCCGCGCTCGCGCTCCCGACCTTCCGTCAGCGCGCCTCGTACCTCGACCTCCTCCAGGCCGAGGGCGCGTGGAACCCGAGCGATTACGCGTTCCACCTCACCCGACGAGCCCGCGGGCTCCCGCTGTGGTTCTCGATGGTCGTGCACGGACTCGACGCGTATGCCGACGCGGTCGAGCGCGTCCTCGAACTCGCACGGAACGCCGCCGAAACGGTCCGGGCCGCCGATCACCTCGACCTCCTGGTCGAGCCCGAACTGTCGGTCGTGGTCTTCGAGCGCCGCGGCTGGACCGACGACGACTACGCGGGCTGGGCGCGCCGGCTCCTCGCGGACGAGATCGCGTTCGTTGTGCCGACCCGGTGGAATGGACGCGTGGTCGCGCGCGCCGTGTTCTTGCATCCCGACACCCCCGACACGCTGTTCGACACGATCGTCGAGTCGATGCGCTGAGTCGGGGCGCTGAGTCGGAACGCTGCGTCGGAACGCTGCGTCGGGGCGCTGCGGGTCAGCGCGTGTGCGCCGGGCGTTCCTTCGTCACGAACTCGTGGACGCGCTCGGCGGCGTGGTCGGTGATCTCCGTCGCGCGCTCGGCGTCGAGCTGTCCGTCGGCGACCCGCTGCGCGACCGCAGCTTCGATGTCGTCGACGAGCGCGGCCTCGACATCGGCGGGGTCGACGTCGAGGCTCGTGGCCACGTCTGCGATCGAGCCACCATCGGCGAGCTCGGCGCGCAGCTCCGACGGCTCGATGCCGATCGCCTCCGCCGCGACGCCGGCGAGGCGCCGCAGGATCCGTGCGCGCCGACCGTCGGCCCGCGGCCGGTCGCAGCGCTCGCCCTCGGCAGAGGTCTCGGCGACAGCATCCGCATCGGTCGAGTCGGTCCCGTCGAGCGCCCAGGCGCCGGCCGTGCCGGTGAGGATGCCCGCGGTGAGTGCGCCGGCGACGTACAGGTGCTTGAGGTTCATGGGGTGCTCCGTTCTCGATGTCGGGAGCGATTGGTCGGCCGCTCCTGGCACCATCCTCCGCGCCGATTGTGAGGGGCGCGTGAGCCGGGGCCCAAGATCGCGAGATGCCGCTGGTTCAGCGGCGGAGCAGCAGTCGGGCCGTGAGCGCGAGCCGCGCACCCATGGCGCCCGGCGTGTCGCGCCCGCGGGCGATGCCGATGAGCGACGAGAAGCAGACGTGCTCGAGCACCTCGATGACCGCATCTCGTTGATCGACGGGCTCGTCGCCGATCGCGATGCCGATCCAACCGGCCATCGCGGTGTGGAACTCGTGCTCGTCGTCCCAGACGCCGTCGTCGAACGACAACAACGCCTGCGTGACCGCGGCGGCGAGGCGCGGCCGCGACGCGATCGCCTCGGCGATGAGCTCCATGAGCGCAGCGACGCGGTCCGCGGCGCGGCCGCCGACGGGCGGTTCCGCCTCGAGAACGACCTCGATCTCCGCGATCCAGGTGAGCAGCACCTCGGTGAGCAGGTGATCCTTCGACGCGAACCAGCGATAGAGCGTCGCCAACGCGACCTCTGCCTGCTCAGCGACGTCCTTCATCGCGACCGCGTCGTAGCCGCCGCGTTCGGCGAGCACGGTCGCGACGCCGACGACGCGGGCGCGCCGTTCCGGTTGGGTGGTCGACAGTCGTCGCCGCACGGTGAGCGCGTCGGTCGCGGGCGCCACGAGTCGGGGGAGAGGCTTGCCGCTGATGAGAACCGATTCTAGAGTGGCTTCCCAGGGTTGCACCACCCTGCAACTTCATCCTCGCGGTCGCGCCTTCCCGGAGTCGCCACCCGGCGCCGCTGCACGTCGACTGGAGCCCACCCGTGCCCGAGCTCGCGGATCTGAACGATCTCGACGTCTTCGTCGAAGGCGTCCCCCACGACACGTTCACCTACTGGCGCGAACACGACCCGGTGCACTGGACCGAGGAGCCGGGCGGCCGCGGCTACTGGTCGTTGTTCGACTACGAGTCGGTCACCGCGGCGAACCGCGACGCTTCGACGTTCTCGTCGGAGGAGGGCGGCACGCTGATTCGCGACCTCGAGCCCGACCAGCTCGAGATGAACCGCATGATCATGCTCAACATGGATCCGCCGAAGCACACGCGCTACCGCCTGCTCGTGAGCAAGGGCTTTTCGCCCAAGCACATTCGTGCACTCGAGGCGGCGATCGACGAGCAGGCCACCAAGATCGTCGACGCCGTCATCGAACGCGGCGAGTGCGACTTCGTCACCGAGCTCGCCGCGGAGCTGCCGTTGCAGGTGATCGCCGACATCATGGGCGTTCCCCAAGCCGACCGGCACCTGCTGTTCGAGTGGTCGAACCGCATGGTCGGCGCCGACGACCCCGAGTACCAGACCGACACCGGGACCGACCCGGCCGAGGCCGCGGGGAACGCGCAGATGGAGCTGTTCGCGTATGCCTCGGCGCTCGCACAGGATCGCCTCGCGAATCCCCAGGACGACGTGATCAGCTCGATCGTGCACGCCGAGATCGACGGCGATCGCCTCACCGAGATGGAGGTCAACGTCTTCTTCTTGTTGCTGGCCGTGGCCGGCAACGAGACGACCCGCAACCTCACCGCGCACGGCATGCAGGCACTCTTCGACCATCCGGGCGAGCGGGCGAAGTTGCAGGCCGACCTCGACGGGCGGCTCGCACCCGCGATCGAGGAGATGTTGCGCTGGGGCGTGCCGGTACTCAACTTCCGCCGCAGCGTCATGAAGGACGTCGTGCTCGGCGGCAAGGAGATCCCCGCCGGCGACAAGGTCGCGCTCTGGTACATGTCGGCGAACCGCGACGCGAAGGTGTTCGCCGACCCGTTCACGTTCGACATCGGGCGCTCACCCAACGATCACGTCACCTTCGGCGGGCGCGGTCCGCACTTCTGCCTCGGCGCGAACCTCGCACGCGCCGAACTGCGCGCGATCTTCCGCGAGATCCTCTCGCGGATGCCCGACCTGCAGCCCACCGCGCCGCCCGCTCGTCTGCGCTCGAACTTCATCAACGGCGTCAAGCACATGCCCGTGGAGTTCACCCCCGGCCCGCGCGTCGGCGGCGTCGCCACGTAGTTTCGACGCCCATGAAGCTCGGACTGCAGCTCGGCTATTGGGGACAGGGTCCCAATCCGTTCCACGTGCCGCTCGCCCAGGAGGCCGAGCGGCTCGGGTTCGACTCGGTATGGGTCGCCGAGTCGTGGGGCAACGACGCGTTCTCGTTCGCGACCTGGATCGCCGCGCACACCGAGCGGGTCAAGGTGTGCACGGGCGTGGTGCAGATGTCGGGCCGCACGCCGACGAGTTGCGCGATGCACGCGATCACCGTCGATCACCTGAGCAACGGTCGGTTCGCCCTCGGCCTCGGCCTCAGTGGCCCGCAGGTCGTCGAGGGTTGGTACGGCCAGCCGTACGGCAAGCCGCTCCAACGCACCCGCGAATACATCGACGTGATCCGCCAGGTCTTGCGGCGCGATCCCGCGGGCGTCAGCTACGACGGCGAGTTCGTCCACCTGCCGTACCACGGACCGAACAGTTGGGACATGGGCAAGCCCCTCAAGGTGATGGTGCACCCGTTGCGCGCCGACCTGCCGATCTACCTCGGTGCCGAGGGACCCAAGAACGTCGCGCTCGCCGCCGAGATCGCCGACGGCTGGCTGCCGCTCTACTACTCGCCCGACAAACCCGAGGTGTACGACACGCTGCCGGCGGTCGGTCCGGAGTTCGAGATCGCCGTCAACCTCATGGGTTGTCAGATCCTCGACGACGATGCGCCCGACACGATCGAGGCCGCGCTCGCCGGGACGAAGGCCGCGCTCGGCTTCTACATCGGCGGGATGGGACACAAGAGCCGCAACTTCCACAAGGAGTTGATGGGGCGCATGGGTTATGGGGCCGAGGCCGACGCGATCCAGGACCTCTTCTTCGCCGGCCGGCGTGACGAGGCGATCGCCGCGGTGCCGACGGCGTTCGCCGACGAGATCAGCCTCGTCGGGACAGCCGCGCGCATCCGCGATCGGCTGGCCGCCTGGGAGGCATCGCCGGTGACGACGCTCATCCTTTCGGGCGGCCCCGACACGTTGCGCGCGTTCGCCGAACTGACGCAGTGACGCAGTGACGCACTGAGGCGCAGGACCAGGACGCGACGAAGCCGGGCGCATGGCCCGGCTCCGTGCGACCTTGCGGCTGTGCGGTCAGGCTGCGGCGGAGCTGTCGGAGCCGTGCTCCTTCAGGTGCAACACGCTGCCTGCGACCATCGCGAACGCCGCGAGGATCGTGAGGTAGAGGCCGAGACCGACGCTCACCTTCACGCCATCGAAGCCGCCGAACTCGCCGTTCACGTCCTTGACGTCGAAGTAGTTCATGACGCCGACGAGCGCGGTGATCGACGCGCAGACGATCGCACCGATCGCCATGCCCTTGTTGTAGCCCTTCATCAACTGCACGACGCACAGCGCGCCGACCGCGATCGCGAAGAGGATCGTGATCGTCCCGTCGCCGCCGTCGGTCCCGCTCGCAGTCTGCGACACGCCGAGCGAGGGAACCGAGACCTTGCCCCAGGGCAGGAATGCCCCGAAGAAGGTGAGGACGGCGCCGACGAGCGCGACCTTCGTGCCCATGCCGGCTTGCTTCAAGGTGTCGGCCGAGAACTGCATTCCGGTCGCCGTGGTGGGCGAGGACGGCGTGCCAGGCTCGTTGCCGAACGGATCTGTCTGGGTCATGTGCCCGACCTCCGATGTCTGCGCCGCCGGGCGCGGGCACTGCACCCGCGGTCGACCGATCGGCTGAAGGTCTGGTCGGCTCGCGTGTCGCCCAGTTGAGTGATGCCCGCGCGGGATTGGGTACACTCGGCTGCTCCGCCGGGGCGGTTAGCTCAGTTGGCTAGAGTGCCTCCCTGACACGGAGGAGGTCGCTGGTTCGAGTCCAGTACCGCCCACCGATCCGCAGATTTCGAGCATCATCCCAGGTCAGCGGGGGTCTCCGACCTCCGCTGATGCGCGTGTGACGGCACCACGGTGGCAGAATCGGCCGATGTTCGGACGGGTGCAGTGACGACGGGGGCCCTGCGCGACCGGTTCCCGGGAGCGCGCAACGATTGGGCGCGTTTCGACGGCCCGGCGGGCACGCAGATGGTCGACACTGCCATCGCGGCGACGGCGGAGTTCGCCGCGAGTGGCGACAATGCCAACAGCCACGGCGAGTTCGCGGCGGCGCACGCGTGCGACGCGTTGATCGACGACGCGCGTCGCGTCGTCGCCGATCTGTACGGCGCGACCGCCGACGGAATCTGGTTCGGCGCCAACATGACGACGATGACGTTCGCGTTCACCCGCGCCCTCGCTCGCGACTGGCGTGCGGGCGATCGTGTCGTAGGCACGCGTCTCGACCACGACGCGAACGTGTCGACGTGGGCGCAGGCCGCTGCCGACGCAGGCGCCGAGCACGTCCTCGCTCCGATCGACGTTGCGACCGGGCGCCTCGACGCCGACGCGGTGATCGAGTGCATCGACGAGCGAACGCGGTGGGTCGCGATCGCCGGCGCGTCGAACTTGCTCGGCACGATGCCGCACGTGCGTGCGGTCGCCGACGCCGCGCACGCGGTCGGCGCCAACGTGTTCGTCGACGCGGTTGCGCTCGCACCCCATCGCCGCATCGACGTCGCCGCGCTCGGAGCCGATGCGCTCGTTTCGAGTGCGTACAAGTGGTACGGACCGCACGCGGCGGCGATGTGGGTCCGGCCCGACCTGCTCGAACAGATCCGGCCCTACAAGGTCCGGCCCGCGCCGGAGGTCGGACCGAGTCGCTTCGAGACGGGGACACCGAACTACGAGGCGATCGCGGGAGTGCGCGCCGCGGCGCGGTTCCTGCTCGACCTCGGTCTCGACCGTGTCCGCGCGATCGAGGAGGCGACGTTCGCGCCGTTGCTCGATGGTCTCGGTGCGATCCGAGGCGTGCGGCGTTGGGGACCCGACTCGCTCGTCGACCGGACCCCGACGGTGAGCTTCACGATCGACGGGTTCGCTCCCGACGCCGTCGCTGCGGCGCTCGCGGCGGACCGGATCGCGGTGTGGAGCGGCACGAGCTACGCGGTCGAACTCGGCGCGAGCCTCGGCGTCGGGGCCACGGGCGGTCTGGTCCGCGCCGGCGTGTCGCTCTCGACCAGCCCCGACGACGTGGCACGCCTGCTCCGCTCGGTGGAACGCGTCGCCGCCAGCGCCTGAGCCCGGCCAGCCTGAGCCCCGCCGAGTCGGGTTTCCGGGGCCGAGCAACCACACAGTGGCGCCGACCCGGCACTCCGGGTCACCATGGGGCGTGCGCAGGCGCCAGAAACCGCTCCGGGTCGTGTTCGCGGCGGTGCTCGTCGCGATGTTCTCCAACGGGGTCGTCGCCGTCGCCGACGATGGGGACGGCGCGGCGGGCTCCACCGCCGCCGTCGCGTTCGGTCCGCCGACCGTTCGGTATCCCGAGGAGTTGGTGCTCCTCGCCGAGGGCAACCGGTTGCGCCGCGTCGATCCCGACACGATCGACGCGACCGATCCGGCCGCGCTCCGCCATGACGTGTTCGTCGAGAACGCCGCCGGCGGCGGTCGCGATGTCAACGGCATGGTCTGCACCTTGCCCGACGGTTCCGGTCGCTTCATCGTCAGTGAGGACTCCGGCCAGCCGCATCCACCGGCGGGCTGGGGCGTGTTCGATTCGACCGGTCACCAGGTCGGCAAACTCGCGACGACCGCGTTCACCGCAGGCCCCGAGCCGTTCGGTTGCGCGTTCGATTCGACCGGTCGGTTGTTCACGAGCGAGGTCGGCACGCAGGGATTCGGTCCGGCCAACGGTCAACTCATGCTGTGGTTCCCGCCGCTCGACCGATATCCGGGTGCACCGGGCGCGTACCCCGCGACCGACGCACTCTCGACGAACGTCTGCAAGCTCGCGACCGACATCGGGACCGCGGGCGCGGTCGCGATCGACGATCTGGGTCGTGTGTATGTCGCGGCGTCGAGCGGTCTGTCGATCGAGCGGTTCTCGCCGCCGTTCCCCACCGGCACCGATGCCGCACACGGTTGTGGCGCCCTCGACGCGAGCGGCGCTCCCATGGCGACGTCGGTTCAGCGCGACACGTTCGCCGTCGCGGGCGACGGCGGGATGCTCACCTTCTCGGGGCTGGCGTGGGCACCGAACGGGCACCTGTATGCCTCGAGCGTGTTCACCGGGCGCATCGCCGAATACGACGAGTCCGGCGGGTTCGTCCGTTTGTTGCTCGACCCGCCCGAGGCGATCCCACCGATCGCGACGGGGACGCCGCAGGGCATCGCCGTCGGGAGCGACGGCACGATCTACTACGCCGACCTCGATCTGGTCGGCACGCTGCCCGACATCGGCCCCGGCCCGAACGGAGCACTCCGCCGCATCCGGTTCGATGCCGCCGGCGACCCCTTGCCGCCCGAGATCGTGCTCGAGGGTCTGGCCTTCCCCGACGGCGTCACGATCGTCGCGGGCGACCTGGAGACCGACGAGTGGGCGACGTTCGCCGGTTCGTACGAGCGCCGTTTCGCCGCGCCCGCCGACCCGTACGTCGCGGCAGCCACGGCCGGCGGCAACTTCGACCTGGCGGATCCGAACGGAACCCTGCGGACGAAGTGGGAGTTCCCGACCGGCGCCATCGTGACCGCGTCGCCGACGGTCGCCGACATCGATGTCGGGGGTGGGTCGACGCGGCGCGTCGTGTACGTGCCGTCGTGGGACCATCACGTGTACGCGCTCGATTTCGACGACGGCTCGGTCGTGTGGGACGTCGCTGTCGAAGAGCAACCGGGCGCGACGTTCCCGGCCGCGGCGTCGGTCGACGTCTCGACGATCGGTGGCGTTCCGACCGCGATCGTCGGCGTCGGCGAGATCCTCTACGCGTTCGATGCCCGCGACGGTTCGGAACGCTGGCGCTTCACCGCCGGGACGGGATGTCGCGACGCGAACGGCGATCCGCCGGGATCGTGCGGGTTCGGCTCCGAGCGCAACGAGATCGAGTCGTCGGTCGCCGTCGCCGATGGACTCGTCTTCTTCGGACTCGACGTGAACGATGTGGAGCAGGGCAAGGGCGGGTTCTACGCGGTCGCCGCCGACACCGGCCGGCTGGTGTGGTTCCGTGACCTCCAGTCGGCGACGGTGTGTCGCCCCGCGCCGGGTGACGACATCCGCCGTTTCGACGGCTATCACTCCGAAGCCGAACTCGGACTGCCGCCCGGCTTCTTCGCGAGCCGCCCGGGGTGCGACTTCCCGCGCGACCGGACGGGTTGTGAGAACGTGTGGTCGTCGGCAGCGTACGACGACGCACGCGCGCTGCTGTACTTTTCGACGAGCAACTGCGACACCGACGCGAACCCCGCGACGACGCGACCGGCACCGCCGATGCCGCCCGAAGACGAAGCGCTGGTCGCGCTGCATCTCGACGGCACGCTCGCGTGGCGCTGGCGACCGCGCGAGGTCGACAACGACGATCTCGCGTTCGGCGCCGCACCGAACCTGTTCACGCTCGAGCGCACCGGCGGGCCGATCGACGCGCTCGGGATCCCCAACAAGGACGGCACCTACACGGTGCTCGACCGTGACGGCGTCAACGAGGAGACGGGCACGGCTTGGACCGATCCGGGCGCGGCGACGGAACTGCCGTACTGGCGCACAGCCCTCGTGCCCGGTGGACCGATCGGTGGATTCCCGCAGACCGCGTCGGTCGACGAGACGCGTCGGCGCGTGTACTTGTCGAATGCGCCCGGATTCGACCCGCTCGACCCGCAGCGCCCGACGGTGCATGCGCTCGACCTCGACACCGGGGCGGTCGTCTGGCAGCACGACGATCCCGATCCGATCACCGGCGATGCGTCGTTCGGGCCGACGAGCAGCGCGTCGGGCCTCGTCTTCGTCGGCAGTGTGCTCACCGCGCAACTGCGGATCTTCGACGGCGGTACCGGAACGCTGCTCGGGTCGTGGTCGGGCGCTCCCGGTTCGTTCGGGCTGGCGTCGGGCCCGACCATTGTCGACGGCACGGTGTTGTTCGGTCATGGGCTCGGTGCGCGCAGCCCCGACCCGGGCGATCCGAGCGATCTCACGTCGCGCCTGCCCGCCAAGGTCGTCGCATTGTGCTTCGTCGGCGCGCCGGGTTGTCCCGACCACGACGTGACCTCGCGCTGGACCGCGGAGGAACTCGCCTACCTCGACATCGTCGCGGCGCGGCTCGGCACCGACCGCGCCGGTGCCCAGGCCGCGGGTGCGATGCTGTTCGGCTGGATCGACGGGTTGTTGCGGGCCAATGGGTCGGCGCCCTACCCGCAAGGTTCCCCGAATCCGACGTCCGGGCCGACCGAGGTGACGTCGCACTACACCGACGGGGCATGGGCCGCGGTGGCGAGTGCGTCGTCGTGGTTCGGGCTGGCGCCCGACCGCTTGCAGCACGACGGCGCGCTCGCGCTCGCCTGGATCCTCGCGCTCGTCGGCGACTCGTGAGCCGCTCGCGTCGCGCGCGCCGCGGCGACCACATGGGTCACAGGCGTCACACCGGTCACATACCGTCGCGCTGCACCGCAGAGGTCGCTAGGGTCCGGCACGGCGGAGGAACGATGGGCCGGGGGTCGACGTGCATTCGGGACGCGAGATGAAGGCGCGCCGGCCGTCCGCGCGCCGCCGGGTCGGGGTCGTGGCCGTCATCGCGCTCGGCGTGGTCGCGACGGGCCCCGTGGTGCCGTCCGCGGCGGCAACGGTCGCGGGCGCACCGGTCAACATCGTCGCGGCCGGCGGCAACGGTACGGGCAAGATGACGGTCGACTGGGACGCGCCGGCGAGCAACGGGGGCGCGTCGATCACCTCGTACGCGTATTCGATCAGTGCCGACAGCGGCGCATGGTCGGCGATCACGTCGACGAACAGCACCGCGACACTGAAGACGCTGTCGTGCACGGGGGTATCGAACTGCCGCTTCCGCATCTACGCGAACAACAGCGCCGGCCGGTCGGCAGCGAGCACGGCCGCGACCGGCGTCTGGTCCGCGCCGAGCGAGCCGAGGTCGATCACCGCGACCGGGTCGGGGACCGGCACCGCGAGCGTCACGTGGACGCCGCCGTCCAACAACGGTGGCAAGGCGCTCAGCGGCTACGTGGTCGAGCGCTCGAACGACGGCACTGCTTACGCGACGGTCGCCACCGCGGGCACGGCGGCGCGCAGCGCGACGATCTCGTGCACGTCCGCGACCTGCCTCGCTCGGGTTCGCGCCACGAACGCGATCGGCTCGGGGACACCGAGCGACGCGGTGCCGGTCGCGTGGGCCCCGCCCGAAGCGCCCGCCACGCACGCCCACCTCGTCGACGGCGCGCTCGGTCGGTTCGAGATCAGTTGGGAGCCGCCGGTCAGCACCGGCGGTCTGACCGTGACCGGCTACCAGCACGCGACCTGCGCCTCGACCGTCAGCGCATGTCAGACAGGAACCGCGACCTTCGGATCGACGACGAGCGTGAGCGCGTCGGCGCGCGTGATCCCGGTCACCTGTGGTTCGCTGAGCGCGGCGGGATGCGGCTCATATCGCGTGCGAGCCGTGACCTCCGCGGGCCCCGGACCATGGAGCGCCGTCGCCGGCACGAGCGGTTTCGCGACCGTCTTCGCCGACGAGTTCTCCGGCACGACACTCGACAGCTCCAAGTGGGCGGTGGAGCACAGCACCTACGGCGACGGCAACAACTCGCTGCAGTGCAGCACGCCGCGGCCCGAGAACGTCTTCGTCGCCGGCGGAACCCTCACACTGCGGGCGCGCAAGGAAACGACGCCGTACGCGTGCCCCGGCGAGACGCGCACGACCTTCCTGAACGCCGGCGGGCGGACCTACACGTCGGGTCACATCTGGACGAAGAACAAGTTCTCCTCGACGTACGGGACCTACGAAATCCGGGCGAAGCTGCCGACGCAGGCCGCGACGTCGAAGGGGATGTGGCCCGCGTTCTGGATGCGACCGACCTCCGACTTCTACGGGGGCAGTCGATCCGGCGAGATCGACATTCTCGAGGCGATCGGGTCGGGGGCCACGGGCACGAGCTACGACGAGGCCGTGCAGACGCTGCACTACAACTACGCGGCATCGGGGACGTCGGCGCGGCGTACCAACACCTACACGCTGCCCGGTGGCGCGCGACCGGCCGACGGCTACCACACCTACTCGGTGTCGTGGACGCCGGGCGAGCTCCGTTGGTACGTCGACGGCGCCATGGTCATGGTCACCAACCGCGCGACCAACAACTGGACGGTGCCGAGCGGCGCGACCTGGCCGGCGCCGTTCGACCGCCCCTTCTACCTGATCGTGAACCTCGCAGTCGGTGGCGACTGGCCCGGCTCGCCCGATGCGGCGACCGCGTTCCCCGCCGACTACGGGATCGACTCGGTGCGCGTCTGGCAGCAGGGCTGAACGACCTCGGCGGTGGTCACGCAGCGTGAAACCTGCAACTCCGGCTCGGTGCTGCCGACCTGAGAGGCATGCTCGCAGAACTGCCCGACTGGTTCGATCTCGGATTCATGCGCGGGATCACGATCGGCGCCGCGGTCACGCTCGGCATCGGCGTGCTCGCCTGCTTGGTGTTCGTCCGCAAGCTCATGCCGAGGCTCGCGCTCGCCGCAGTGCTCGCCGCGCTGGCCGGCGGCCTGGTCTTCTACCGCACGACGCTCCAGGATTGTTCGGAGACGTGCTCGTGCAAGCTGTTGGGGAGCCCGCTCGACTCGGACACGTGTCCGAGCGACTTCGCGACCAACGAGTAACCCCTTACCCTGCGGGGATGAGGACGCGAGCCCTTCGATGACGACCGACGGTTCGATCCACCAACTCCCCGACATCGACACCGATGAGACGGTGGAGTGGCTCGACAGTCTCGACGCCCTCATCGACATCAAGGGCAAGGCGCGTGCGAACTACTTGTTGGCTCGCCTGCTCGAGCGCGCGCGCGACAAGGGCGTCGCGGTCCCGGCCGCGGTGACGACCGACTACATCAACACGATTCCCGCGGCCGAAGAACCCTGGTTCCCCGGCGACGAAGACCTCGAGCGCCGGATCCGCGCGTTCGTCCGCTGGAATGCCGTCGTCATGGTCGACCGGGCGAACCATCGATTCGACGGACTCGGTGGGCACCTCTCGACGTATGCGAGCGCCGCGTCGCTCTACGAGGTCGGGTTCAACCACTTCTTCCACGGCAAGGCCGACGGCGCGTTCGGCGACCAGGTGTTCGTGCAAGGGCACGCGGCTCCCGGCATCTACGCGCGGGCATTCCTCGAGGGACGACTCGGCGAGGACCACCTCGACCGGTTTCGTCGCGAGACGGCCGGCGGCGGGCTGCCGAGCTATCCGCACCCGCGGCGGCTCCCGAACTTCTGGGAGTTCCC
>SXJQ01000303.1 GCA_005779345.1 Actinomycetota bacterium | reverse complement strand
TCGTCGCCGACGAACTGCTCGGGAACGCACGGCTTGATGACGTGCTCGATGAGCGCGGGTCGGATGTCGCCCTCGATCGAGACGTCAGGATCGTGCTGGGTCGAGATCAGTACGGTCTCGAGCCGGACCGGGCGACCGTTCTCGTATTCGATCGACACCTGGGTCTTGGCATCGGGGCGCAAGAACGGCACGAGGCCCGATCGACGAACGTCGGCGAGTTTGGCCGCCATGCGGTGCGCCAACGCGATCGGCATCGGCATGAGTTCGTCGGTTTCGTCGCACGCGTAACCGAACATCATGCCTTGGTCACCCGCACCGACTTCGTCGTAGGGGTCGGCACTGTCGGCCTTTTGCTCGCGGGCCTTGTCGACGCCCATCGCGATGTCGGGCGACTGCTCGTCGAGGCTCACCATGACGCCACAGGTCTTGCCATCGATCCCGTACGCGGCGTCGGTGTAGCCGATGCCGCAGATCGCGTCACGGGCGATCCGGGAGATGTCGGGGCGGGCGTTGGTCGAGATCTCGCCGGCGATCACACAGAGCCCCGTCGTGACCATCGTCTCGCAGGCGACGCGGCTCATCGGGTCCTCGGCGAGCACGGCGTCGAGCACCGAGTCGCTGATCTGGTCGGCCATCTTGTCGGGGTGGCCTTCGGTCACCGACTCCGACGTGAAGACGTGCTTGCTCAACGGTCCCCCCAGGGTGGGCTCGAGTAGTGGCGTCCGGGGTCCGGCCGCGGCCGGCAGAACGGGCGGATGGGCAGGATAGGCGGAATCCGACGCTTCGGACTACCCGGACCCGGCGATCCGGGCCAGCCGGTCGCGCACCCGGTCGAGGATCGCGTCGGCCACCGCAGCCTTGCTCTGCACCGGTAGGGCCTCGCGGCCCCCGTCGGCGTCGAGGATCACGACGCGGTTCGTGTCGACCTCGAACCCGGCGTCGGGCTCGGAAACGTCGTTGGCGACGATCAGGTCGAGGCGCTTGCGTTCGAGCTTGGCGGCCGCGTTCGCCTCGAGATCGTCGGTCTCGGCGGCGAAGCCCACGAGCACCTGGTCGGGTCGCTTCGCGGCGCCGAGATCGACGAGGAAGTCGTGGGTCGGTTCGAGGGCGATCGTGGCGAGACCCTCGTCCTTCTTCACCTTGCGGTCGGGGGGCGTCACCGGACGGAAATCGGCGACCGCGGCCGCCATCACGATCACGTCGACCCCGGCGGCGAGCGGCAGGACCGCGTCCTGCATCTCCCGCGCGGTCTCGACGCGCACGATCGACATCTCGCCGATCGTGGGCCGCGCCGCGGTGGTCACGAGCGTCACGTGCGCGCCCCGCCGTGCCGCCGCCTCGGCAATGGCGTGGCCCTGCTTGCCCGACGACCGATTGGTCACCACCCGTACCGCGTCGATCGGCTCACGCGTCCCGCCCGCGGTGACCAACACCCTGACACCGACCAAGTCAGGGACCCTGGCCGGATCAGCGGCGCGCTGGTCGAGCAGCGCCAGCGCGGCCGCGACGATCGCGGCCGGATCGGCGAGGCGGCCCGTGCCGACATCGCCTCCCGCCAGCGGGCCGGATTCCGGTGGCACCACGTGCACGCCGCGCGCTCGCAGGGTCTGGAGGTTCGCCTGCACCGCGGGGTGCTCCCACATCTCGGTGTGCATCGCGGGGCAGACGAGCACCGGTGCCCGGGTCGCCAAGAGGGTCGCCGTCAACAGGTCGTCGGAAATCCCCGCGGCGTACTTGCCGAGCAACTTGGCCGTCGCCGGGGCGACCACGACGAGATCGGCGGTCTGGCCGAGCCGCGTGTGCGGGATCGCGGTCGACGATTCACCGCCGCCGGACCCACCGGAGGCGTCGCGGCCACCGGAGACGTCGCGTCCGGCGGAGAGGTCGAACAGGTCGACACGAGCGGGTTCGCTCGCGAGCGCGTCGAACGTGGTCTTGCCGACGAAGTGGAGCGAGTCGTGCGTGAGGACGGGTGCGACGTGCACGCCTGCAGTGACGAGCCCGCGGCACACCTCGATCGCCTTGTAGGCGGCGATGCCTCCGCTGACGCCGAGCACGACCCGCCGGGGAGTGCTCACCGATCAGGCGGAGGCGTCGGTCCCGCCGGCATCATCGGCGCCGGCGGCTTCGTCGGCCGCGGCCGCTTCGGCTTCCGCCTCGGCTTCGACCTCGGCCTCGGACGGGATCTTCTCCCAGGTGATCTTGGCGGCGTCGATCTCTTCGAGCGCGATCGAGAGCGGCTTGCGGCTCACCGAGGTGACCTGGGGCGGCACGATGCGGCCGAGGCCGTCGCCGAGCTGGTTGTAGTAGTCGTTGATCTCGCGGGCCCGCTTGGATGCCAACGTCACGAGCGTGAACTTCGAGTCGACCTTGTCGAAGAGCTTCTCGACCTTGGGACTCATGAGCGAGGCGCGGCGTTCGGCCATGGGAGGGGTTCCTTCAATCGTCTGGGGCGTTGCGCGCTGCGATGGCGCGGCTCAGGATAGCAACGACCTGGTCATAGGCCCGGTCGAGGTCGTCGTTGACCACGATCTCGAACCCTTCGGCAGCGGCGATCGCCTGTTCGGCCTCGGCTCGTCCGACCCTGGTCGCCACGTCGGCCGGTCCGTCGCCGCGCCCTGCGAGCCGGTCGCGTTGGTCCTCGAGCGAGGGCGCCACCACGAACGCGACGACGGCATCTCCGGGGAACGCGTGCGCGACGGCGCGCGCGCCTTCGACATCGAGTTCGAGCAAGACGTCGCGGCCGGCGGCGATCTGTTCGAGGATCGGTGCCTTGGGCGTGCCCTTCAGGTGCCCATACGGCTCGAACCACTCGAGGAACCCGTCGCGGGCGATCTCGGCCTCGAACTCGGCACGCGATCGGAACGTGTAGTGGACACCGTCGATCTCACCCGGACGCGGCGCGCGCGTCGCCCATGACACCGACCACCACAGCTCCGGATGCTCGATCCGCAGCCGGTCGACGATCGTGCCCTTGCCCCCGCCTCCGACCCCCGAGACGACGAGCACCACACCCCGACGGCGCGGCGCGTCAGTCAGGGAAGCGCTCCAACAGCGCCTTGCGCTGATTCGCCCCGAGACCGCGGACTCGCCGCGTCTCGGAGATGTCGAGCTCCTCCATGATCTTGCGAGCGCGAACCTTGCCCACGCCGGGGAGCGATTCGAGCACGTTGACGACCTTCAGCTTCGCCAGCATCTCGCCGTCGTCGTCGCCCTTGTCGGCGGCGAGGAACAGCTCGGCGAGGTTCAGCGAACCCATCTTGAGCTTCTCCTTGGCCTCCGCGCGAACGCGCCGCGACTTCGCGGCCTTCTCGAGCGCCCGGGCACGCGATTCGGGGGTCTGGGGCGGCGGCGTCGGCATCGGCAACCACTTCCTTCATGCGATCGGCTGGACCCGGGAGCGACCGGGACGAAGCGGCAAGGATACACAGCGAGGTCGCGAAGACTCCGAGGGCGTCGCCCGCCCGAGGGTTGCACCGCGGGCGCATCCGGACTAGGCGCGGCGCCGTGTCGATCGCGCGTCAACCGAGCGCGGCGCGGACCTCTGCGTGGACCTGTTCGGCCGCGGCGACGACATCGGTGGCGTGGGTCACGGTCCGCCCGACCACGAGCACATCGCTCCCCGCGGCGATCGCCGCCCCCGGCGTCATGACCCGCGCCTGGTCGTTCGCATCGGAACCCGCGAGCCGGATGCCCGGCACCATCGTGACCATTGCGGGATGGCGCGCTGCCACCGTCGCGACCTCGTACGCGCTGCACACGACGCCGCCGCAACCGGCAGCGGCCGCCACGCGCAAGCGATCGTCGAACGCGGATGCGTCGACATCGCTCGTGAGCACGGTCACCGCCAAGGTCACCGGCACCGCGACGTTCGCGTCGTCGGCGCCGAGCTGTGCACCTTCGACGAACGCGCGCAGCATCGCCTCACCACCGGCCGCATGCGCGTTCACAAATCCGAGACCGAGTCGGGACAACACGCGCGCGGCCTGGCGCACGGTCGTGGGGATGTCGTGCAGCTTCACGTCGAGGAACACCGTGAAGCCGAGATCCTGCATCCGTTCGACCGCCGCGTTCCCCGCCGCCGACCACAGCTCCCAACCCACCTTGGCGACACCGAACCAGGGCTGCACCTGTCGGGCGAGGCGCGTCGCGGCGTCGAGGTCGTCGATGTCGAGGACGAGTGCGAGGCGGTCGCGCACGGCGCGGTCGCGGCCGGCTTCGGTCATGGGGCCTCCAGGGTTCCGACGAGGTCGCGACTCCTCGCGATCCCCTGCGTTCGACAGAAGCGGACGAGTTCGTCGCGAACCCGCAGACACGCGCGCGGGTCGGCGAACGTCGCGGTGCCGACCCCGATCGCGCTCGCACCCGCGATGAGGAACTCGGCGGCATCGCGCCCGCTGGTGATTCCACCCGTGCCGATGATCGGCGTACCGGGAAACGCGCGCGCACATTCCCACACGGCGCGGAGCGCGACGGGCTTGATGGGCGGCCCCGACAGGCCGCCGCCGCCCACGCCGAGCACGGGGCGGCGGCGCTCGGCATCGACGGCCAGCCCAAGCAAGGTGTTGACGAGCGTGAGGCCGATCGCCCCTGCGCCGAGCGCGCTGCGAGCGATCACGGTGATGTCGCTGACCGCTGCCGTCAGCTTCGCGAACACCGGCGTCGGTTCGAGCGCGGCCGACACCGCGGCGATCACCGCAGCGGTCGCATCCGCGTCGGTCGCGAACATGTGGCGTCCGCCGTCGAGATTCGGACAGGAGAGGTTCACCTCGACCGCAGTGAGGTCGTCGGCGCGCGCGGCGATCCGGCGCGCGCCCTGCGCGTAGTCGTCGACCGTGCGACCCCAGAGCGACACGATGACGCGGGCGCCGGCCGCGCGCAGCGCGGGGAGGTCGTCGCGCAGCCAGGCGTCGATCCCGGGTCCGGTGAGGCCGACCGAGTTCAACATCCCGCCGCCGGGTGCCTCGGTGGTGCGCAACGGTGGGTTCCCTTCCCATGCGAACGGCGCCAGCGACTTGACCGTCACCGCGCCCAACGCTCCCGGCGGGCACAATGAGGCCAGTTCGACCCCGCGGCCGAAGGTGCCCGAGGCGGCGATGACGGGGTTCGGGAGGGCGACGGGGCCGAGCACCGTGGCGAGATCGACCTCGCGTCGCCGCTTCACACGCCCAGCCTCAGCTGCCCGTCGCGGTGATACTCCTGGAGGGAACGGACCTCCGGCTCGTGCTGGGCGAACTCGGCCATCCCCGCCGCTGCCGCGAGCGCCGCCGCGACCGTCGTGACGCAGGCCACCCCGTGAACGATCGCGGCACGGCGGATGTGCATCCCGTCGGCGCGCGGCCCTCGGCCGCGCGGCGTGTTGACGACGAACTGCACCTTGCCCGAGCCGATGAGGTCGACGGCGTCGACGCCGGCGGCCTCACCGACCTTGGCGACGACGGTCTCGACCGGAATCCCCTCCCGATCGAACAGCGCGGCCGTCCCCGACGTCGCTGCTATCGAGAAGCCGAGCTCCACGAATCGCCGCGCCGCGCGCACGCCCGCGGGCTTGTCGCGCTCGGCGAGCGACATGAACACGACCCCCGACGACGGGAGCGCGTTGAACGACCCTGCCTGGCTCTTGGCGAACGCCAACCCGAAATTGCGATCGATTCCCATGACCTCGCCCGTGCTGCGCATCTCGGGGCCGAGGACCGTGTCGACATCGGGGAAGCGATTGAACGGGAGCACCGCTTCTTTCACCGCGACGTGACCGCCCTCGGCCGGCGGATGCAACAGCCCTTCGGCGCGCAGTTCCGCGAACGTTGCACCGGCCATGGCGCGCGCCGCGACCTTGGCGAGCGCGACGCCGGTCGCCTTGCTCACGAACGGGACCGTCCGGCTCGCACGCGGATTCGCCTCGAGGATGAGCACGTGTCCGTCCTTCACCGCGTACTGGACGTTGAGGAGGCCGATCACCGCGAGCTCCTCCGCGAGCTTGCGCGTGTGGCGCTCGATCGTCGCGAGCACGTCGGGTTCGAGGGTCGGCGGTGGGATGGCGCACGCGGAGTCGCCGCTGTGGACTCCGGCTTCTTCGATGTGTTCCATGATCCCACCGATGAAGATCTCACCGGTTCGGTCGCGCAACGCGTCGACATCGACCTCGATCGCGTCCTCGAGAAAGCGGTCGACGAGCGCGGGCCGCTCCGATGACAACCCGCCTTCGCGGCCGAGCGTGCCGTTCGCGCTGAGCTCGTGCATCG
>SXJQ01000302.1 GCA_005779345.1 Actinomycetota bacterium | reverse complement strand
CGCGAGGACGCGCTCATCGAGTTCCCCGGCTGCGCGGTCGTGATCTCCCACGACCGGGGGTTCCTCGACCGAATCGCTACGCACGGCCTCGCGTTCGAGGGCGACAGTGAGGTGCGCTGGTTCGAGGGCAACTTCTCCGACTACGAGGTCGACCGCAAGAAGCGACTCGGCGCCGACGCCGATCAACCACACCGCATCAAGTACAAGCCGCTCACCCGCTGAGGCCGCTCATGTCGTTGGCGACGCAATGAACGAACCCGGACCGGCGCCTGATGTCGGGCGCGATGCCGTACCGGACGGCGCGGCGGACGGCGGGGCGGCTCCCGCGAGCGATGACCGGTCGCTGCGGGTGACGCGATCGTGCGCGATCCCGCTCGCCGAACTCGAGTGGCGGTTCACGGGCAGCGGCGGGCCCGGCGGGCAGCACGCGAATACCGCCAACACGAAGGTCGAGGTCCGATTCGACGTCGAGCACTCCGCAGGACTCGGTCCGAGGCAGCGGGCGCGGCTCGTGGAGCGGTTGGGTCCGATCGTGCGCGTGACGGCCTCGGACACACGCAGCCAGGCCCGGAACCGCGAACTCGCGCTCGACCGGTTGCGGTCGCGGCTCGCGGGTGCGCTGCACATCGATCCGACACGGCGCCCGAGCAAGCCGTCGAAGGCCGCGAAACGGGCACGCGTCGAGACCAAGCGGCGCCGCAGCGACGTGAAGCGGACCCGCCGCCGCCCCGACCTCGACGACTGACCCCAAACCGAACGCAACCGGCGTCGTCGCTCCGCGTGGGCGGACGCCCGACGACGCCGTTTGGTGGGGTGGTTGTGGGTGACACGGTCGTCAGAATCCGTCACCGAACCTTCACGCGACGGCTTCGGCACGCGCTTGCCTTCGGCGCGACAATCGCACGGACGACGGGGGATCCGATGCAACGACTCTCAGGGCTCGACTCGGCGTTCCTGGCGCTCGAGACGTCGGGTGCCCATATGCACGTGCTGGCAACCGCCGTGGTCGATCCGAGCAGCGCGCCCGGCGACTTCTCGTTCGAGACGGTGCGCGAGATGCTCGCCGGTCGGCTGCACCTGTTGCCCCCGTTCCGTCGACGGCTGGTGAGCGTCCCGTTCGACCTCCACTATCCGCTCTGGGTCGACGACCCGCACTTCGACCTCGACTTCCACCTGCGCCGCAGCGCGCTGCCGTCGCCCGGCGGACACGACGAGCTCGCGGCGTTCACCGCCGAGATCGCCGGCCGCCCGCTCGACCGCAGCCGCCCGCTCGGGGAGATGTGGTTCGTCGAGGGCGTCGCGGACGGCCGCGTCGCCATCGTGACGAAGATGCACCATGCCGCGATCGACGGCATGAGCGGCGTCGAGCTGATCTCGTCGCTGTACGACATCGAGGCGGCCCCCGCGCCGCGGCTCGATGTCGAGGCCCGCCCGGAGTGGCGTCCCGATCACATCCCGACCGATGCCGAGCTGCTCGCCTACGCCGCGGCCTCGATCGCGCGCCAGCCACTTCTCCTCGTGAAGAACGCGCGCAAGGCCGTGCGCACCGCAGTCCGTGTCGCCCAGCGGGTGCGGAACTCGGAGATGCACGCAGGTCTGCCGCTGACCGCACCGCGCCTCACGATGAACAGCGCGATCACGCCGCACCGCAAGGTGTCGTTCGCCTCGGTGCCGCTCGCCGACGTGAAGCGGGTCAAGGACACGTTCGGCGTGAAGGTCAACGACGTCGTGCTCGCCATCGCGACGGGCGCGCTGCGGACCTATCTCGACGAGCGCGGCGAACTTCCCGACCGTCACTTGGTCGCGACCATCCCGACCTCGGTGCGGACCGCCGCGCAGAAGTCCGAGATGGGCAACCGCGTGTCCGCGATGTTCGCTTCGCTCCCCGTGGAGATCGACGACCCGTTGGAGCGTTTGCGTGCGATCCACGCTTCCACGATCGATGCCAAGGAACTGCACGACGAGATCGGCGGCGAGACGCTGCACGACTGGGCCGATGTCGTCGCTCCCGCACTGTTCTCGCGCGCGATGAAGGCGTACAGCAACCTGCGGCTCGCCGACCGGCATCGCCCCGTGCACAACCTCGTCGTGTCGAACGTTCCGGGCCCGCCGTTCCCGCTCTACTTCGCGGGAGCGCGCCTCGACTCGTTCTTCCCGCTCGGTCCGATCTTCGACGGCGCCGCGCTCAACCTCACCGTCATCAGCTACCTCGACTCGATCGGTTTCGGCTTCTTGGTGTGTCGCGAACTCGTCCCCGATGTCGATCGGCTCGCCGAGGCCATCGCGGGAGCGCTCGACGAGCTCGTCGCGCTCGCCGAGCTCGCCGAGCTCGCGGAGCGCACCGGACCGGTCGACCTCGCAGCGATCGAGCCCGACATCGACCTCACGAGCGAGCCCGACCGCGACGCCGAGGCGGCCGACGGCGAACCTCGGATCGCGATGCCCGTGGCCGTCGGCGCTCCCGCTGCTTCGCTCACGGCCGCGGTTCGACCGGCCCGACCGACCGCGCCGCGGGGAGCCACGGGTCTGGACCGCGTCGCCCCGCGCCGTATCGCGACCGACTGAGTTCAAGGCGCCGATCAGCGAGCGACGGCAGGCCAGCCATGGCGGGCCGCACCCGTCGGAGGGCATCGACGTAGTGTCTCGCGCATGACGGGCGCGCTCGCCGATCTCGAGGATTCCATCGGCGAGATCGCGACACGATGGCGATCGGAACGCGCCGAACGTCAGGCGCGCCGCCACCTGG
>SXJQ01000301.1 GCA_005779345.1 Actinomycetota bacterium | reverse complement strand
GTTCGCACCCTGCCGTTGCCCAGGTGGCCGTGATCGGCATTCCACACGACGTCTGGGGCGAAGCCGTGCACGCGGTCGTCGTGTGCCGCGAGGGCCAGTCGGTGACCGAAGCGGAGATCATCGACCACGCGCGTGCGTCGATCGCGGGGTTCAAGGTCCCGAAGTCGGTGGAGTTCCGCTCCGAACCGCTGCCGCTGTCGGGGGCGATGAAGGTGCTGAAGAAGGACCTCCGCGCCCCGTACTGGGAAGGGCACGGCCGCGGCGTCAACTGAGCGGCGAGGCTCGCCGGACCGAGCCGGTCGGGCCTGGCCGGTTCACGCCTCGGGGACCAACGTCTCGCGCGGGACGTCGGACCAGAGTCGTTCGAGGCCGTAGTACTCGCGGGTTTCGGCGAGGAATACGTGCACCACGATGTCGCCGTAGTCGAGCAGCACCCAGGTCGAGCCGTCGAGACCTTCGATCGAGCGCGGCTTGGCGTCGGCAAGGTCGCGGAGGCGGTGCTGGACCTCGTCGACGATCGTCCGCACCTGGCGCGTGTTCGATGCGCTGCACACGACGAACGCGTCGGTGATCCCGATGATGTCACCGACATCGAGGATCACGATGTCGGAAGCGAGCTTGTCGGCGGCCGCATCGGCGGCGATCCGTGCCTTGGTGTGCGGTTCGATCGGATGCTCCTGGGGGCCGGCGACGATCAGGGCTCCGGTGGATCGTCGGGGTGTGCGGTTTCGAAGTCGGCCCCGACGATAACCGTCAGATCGACGACATCCACCTCGCGTTTGGCCTTCGCGACGTTCCCGACGCCGAGCGCCCGCACGAGTCGCTCGGCGTCGGCCCGGTTCTCGTCGCGGTAGTAGACGACCGTCGTCGTCGCCTGACCGAAGCCGTTGATGTTGTCGGTGAGCACCACCTCGACCCCGATCGGGACCACGAACGACGCCACCCGCTGGGTCAGCCCGACGGTCCCGGTCCCGTTGCGCAACTCCGCCTTCGGCCGCTCGCCGTCTCGATCGCCGAGGGCGGCACCGGCGAAGCGACCGACGACCAGATCGGCCGCGGCCTCGTCGCGGATTCGGAAGCGTTCGTCGTCGCCGGCATCGACGTTGGCAACGGGCAAGGTGACGTAGTCGACCTCGACCGCGGTAAGCGCAACGATCGCATCGGCGCGAGCGTCGACCACGCGTGTTGCCTCCGCGATCGAAGGGTCGGCGAGACGCTCGATCCAACCCGCGAAGACGGCCTGGACGGTGACGAGGTGCGCGAGCGTGCCGTCGGGTTCCTCGCCGAGCAGGACGCGGTACGCCTCGTCGGCAGGCAGCGATCGTGCACCGCCCGGATATCCGAGGGTCCCCGAGTCGTCGTCGATCCGGACACCGCGCGAGAACTCGACCGCGATCGGGTCGGCCGGCGCGAGCAGGCGGGCGAGCGCGAGATCGTCGGCGACGATCGCGTCGTCGATCCGAACGCCGGTCGCGTTCATCACCGACACCGCGAGTACGTCGTCGTCGACGAACGCGGGAAGGTCGGCGAGGACCTGCGTCTGCAACGCCGGGACCTCGATCATCGTCGGTGGCGGCAGCAACAGGACGCCCCCCGTACCGCGGGCGTTGTCGACCTCGAAGATCGCTGCGAGGTCGAGGCGCCCATCGACGGTGCGGTGCGCGAGCAAGACGGTGCGAGTGCTCGATCCGTCGACCACCGTGGTGGCCGAAGGATCGCGATCGGGGCCGTCGGCGGGCGCCGACACCGGTCCGGTCGCGACGGCGGCCACCGCCCCGGCACATGCCGCGAGGGCGACCGCGCTCAGCTTGCGTCGGCGCTCGCGGCGCAGACGATCACGCCGGGTCGATGCGCTCGTCACCGGACAAAGTGTAGAGATGCCGCGCGTGGATTTCGCGGCACACCTCGATCGGTACTTGTCCGTCGATCGGTTGCCCGGCACCGACCCGCGCGCGGATCGACGAAGACGACACGTCGAGTCGCGGCGCTTCGACGCGGACGACCTGCCAGCCCGCCAACTCGACCCGGGCGTCTCCGGCCCGGGCCACCGTCACGACCGTCACGAGCGCGGCGAGGTCGGCGGCCCGATGCCACGAAGCGAGCCGCGCTGCCGCATCGACCCCGACGACCAGGAACAAGTCGCGATGGGGCGCTACGAGTTGCTCGACCGTATCGATCGTGTAGGTCGGTCCGGCGCGCTCCACCTCGACGGCGCTCACCTCGACGGATTCGAGACCGGCGAACGCGACCCGCGCCAACGCCAGGCGATCTGCAGCGGAGGCGACGACCACTCCTGCCTTCTGCCACGGGTCCCCGGCGACGACGACGAGGAGCCGATGCAACGCGAGCACGTGCCGCACCTCCGCCGCGGCCATCACGTGACCGACGTGGGGTGGGTCGAACGTGCCGCCGAAGATCCCGATGCGTTCCCTCATTCCCGTACAGTGCACCACATGGAGCCGCTCGACGATGCCGTCCGCCTGCGCATCCGCGTCTGGCTCCCCGACCGCCCCGGCGCGCTGGGCCTCGTGGCGTCGCGCATCGGTTCGCTCGGCGCCGACATCGTCGGGATCGAGGTGCTCGAACGCGGCGACCGGGTCGCCGTCGACGAGTTCTCGGTGGTGCTGTCGCAGGCGAGCCTCGTCGATCTGCTCGTCCGTGAGATCGGCGAGGTCGACGGCGCGTCGGTCGAGCAGTGCGTCACCGTCGCGCAGTTCGGCGATCCGCGGCTCGATGCCCTCGACACGGTCGAGGCGCTCGCCGGCGCCGGCGACCTCGACGCGATGCTCGTCGCCAAGACGTGCGGCGAGTTCGGCGCGGACTGGGCTGCGATCCTCGTCGGCGGCGAGATCGTCGCGGTCTCGGGCGCCGCGCCGAGTGCCGATGTGCTCGCGGCCCTCGATGCAGGCACGAGTGCGTCGCCGCTCGTCGCCAGCGGCCAGACCGGCCCCGACGATCTCCTCGTCGCCCCGATCGGCGAGCGCGGCGCGCTCCTCGTCGGTCGCGCCACACCGCCGTTTCGATTCCGCGAGCGCCAACAGCTCCTGGCGCTCGGCCGCATCGCCGACGCCCTCCACGCCCGCTGAGACGCGCGCACCCCAGCTTCGGCCCGGGGCGTCAGCCCTTCTTGGGCCCGGGGCGTCAGCCCTTCTTGGGCCCGGGGCGTCAGCCCTTCTTGGGCCCGGGGCGGCAGCGCTGCTTGGGCCCGGGGCGTCAGCCCTGCTTGGGCCGGGGGCGTCCG
>SXJQ01000300.1 GCA_005779345.1 Actinomycetota bacterium | reverse complement strand
TCTGGCACCAGATCTCCTCGGCCGTGAACAGCGGACGGAGGTAGCGCCGCTTCTGCGCGTCGCTGCCGTGCATCACGATCGTCGGCGCGCACATGCCGTACCCGATCGGGTTGCGACCGTAAGGAAGCGGACCCTTGGCGGCGCTGATCCGCGCGTTGATCGCGTTCTGCACCTTCGGCGAATACCCGAGGCCCCCGAATCCTTCGGGGAAGTGGACCCACGCGAGGCCCAGGTCGTACTGCGCGCCGAGGACCTCCTCGGTGCTGCACGTTCCCGGCGGAAACGTCGCCAACAGCTCCTCGACCAGCTCGAGCGCCCGCGCCTCTTCCGACACCGTCGTCACCTCCGGGGAACCGGGGCTCGTCACCCCGAACTTGACCGAGGGGTCAAGAGTACGGCTCGGGCCCGGCAGGTTCCACTCGCGATCGGCTGCCCGCGCCGTCGGCTCGACGAACGCGCCGTGTGCCATCCTCGTGCCGATGTCGTCTCCCCGGCCCCGGCGGTTCCGCAACAGCCGGCTCGCGCTCGTCGCCGCGCGGGGTGGCTCGCGGGCGGCCTGGCACCGTGCCCGACGCACGTTCGCGTCGGCCGAACGTCGCGACGATCTCGACCGGGCACACCAGCTCAAGACGGCCGCCGACGTGGCCACGGCACTCGGCGAGATGAAGGGTGCACTGATGAAGCTCGGCCAGATGGCCAGCTACCTCGACGAGACGATGCCCCAACCGATGCGCGAGGCACTCGCCTCGCTGCAGCAGGACGCACCACCGATGAGCGCCGAGCTCGCGGCGTCGGTGGTACGCGACGAACTCGGCGCCCACCCCGAGCGCATCTTCGCCGAGTGGGACCCGACGCCGATCGCCGCGGCGTCGATCGGCCAGGTCCACCGCGCGATCACCCACGACGGTCGCGCCGTCGCCGTCAAGGTGCAGTACCCGGGCGTCGACCGAGCGATCCGTTCCGACCTGACCACGACCGACCTGCTGTTCCGGGCCGTCGGGCTCATGTTCCCGGGCCTCGACCCCACGACCGTGGTCGGCGAGCTCCGCCTGCGGCTCACCGAGGAGCTCGACTACACGATCGAAGCCGACAACCAGCGACTGTTCGCGCACTGGTACCGCGACCACCCCTTCATCCACATCCCCGCGGTCGTCGACGAGCATTCGAGCGCGCGCGTGCTCACGACCGAGCTCGCGGTCGGCGCCCGCTTCGACGAGGTCGTCGCGAGTTGGAGCGAGGAACAGCGCGGCCTCGCCGCCGAGACGATCTTTCGGTTCGTGTTCCGCTCCATCTACCGCGTCCATGCGTTCAACGGCGATCCGCATCCGGGCAACTACCTGTTCCGCCCGGATGGCCACGTGACGTTCCTCGACTTCGGCCTCGTCAAGCGATTCGCGGCCGACGAGGTGCAACTGTTCGCCGATCTCATCGTCGCGATGTGTCTGAACCACGACATCGCTGCGTTTCGGCGGCTCATCGAGAACGCGGGAGTGCTCGTGAAGGACGCACCGGTCACCGACGAGCAGGTGCAGGACTACTTCGGGCACTTCTACGAGTTCGTGCTCGACGATCGCCTCGTCACGTTCGACGCCGAATACGCGTCGGGCAGCGTCCGGCAGATGTTCGACCTGTCGTCACCGAGCGCCGAGGTCGCGAAGGTGAGCAATGTCCCGAGCGCGTTCGTCATCACCCAGCGCATCAATCTCGGGTTGCACGCGGTCCTCGCCCAACTCCATGCGACCGCGAACTGGCGACGGATCGCCGAGGAACTCTGGCCGTTCGTCGACGGTCCGCCGTCGACGAGGCTCGGCGAGATCGAAGCCGAGTGGATCCGGCGCACGCACCCCGCACCGCTCAAAGAGGCAGCACCGCTCAGCCCGACGGATCCGCCCGGCACGGGTCGGTCCCGCACACCTCACTGAACGTCCCGTCGGGTGCGAGCCAGTCGCTCTTTTGTTGTTGCGCGGTCGACATGCGCCGCGGATCTTCGTGGGAATCGCTGCCGTCGGTCGGGGCGAGGTTCACCGGCGGCGGGGCCGGCGTACCGCTGTCCCAGATCACGAGCACGGACCCGTCGGTACCGGTGGACACGCACTCGAGGTTCCACTGCGGCTCGCGATCGGCGAGCCGACCGTCGGCGATCGCGGGGCAACGCAGCTGCGCGCCGATCGTGCGGGCCTCGACCTCGGCCGCGTACGTCGAAACCTGATGGTCGCCGAACGCGACATGGAGCAGCACGGCGTGTGCGGGCGACCCCGGGTAGGGATCGGCGGTCATGTGCTGTGCATACCCGTTCGCCTCGGCGCGGTCCCACAGCATCTGGATGAGCGAGATCGTGAGCCCGCGCTCGATCGGTTCGGGATAGGCAGGGTCGAACACCGCGCGGTACGTGTCCCAGTCGACGGAACGCTGCAGGAGCGTCGAGTAGTTCATGCCCGGTACGCCGAGCACCGCCCGTTCGACATCGGGGGAGACCGCGACGAGCGCGCCCCCCATGATCGCGCCCTGGCTGTTGCCGTCGAAGTACAGCTCGCTCGGATCGACCACGTACTGCGCGGCGTCGTTCTGGAACGCCTCATGGCTCGCGAATCCCGACGGGTTCGTCATGAGGCGACCGAGCACGATCGCGTTCAGCATGCCCTGTTGGCCGCGATCCACGAGCGTCGGCATGTTCGACGCCTCGCCGAGGATCGCGATCGCGTTCGGGACGTCGCCCTCGCTCATGCCGATCCAGTCGGTGGCGCAGAACACGAGGTTGTGCCCCTGCGAGAACGCGCGCACGTTGCCCGCGTCGACCTCGCTCGCGTCGCCGAGGAGGCCGTGCCCGTAGAGCGAGGGCCGCGCCGGCGCCTCGAGCGCGGCATGCGGAACGTTGCAGATGAAGTTCGCGACGTACTCGCCGTCGGCCTCCGGGAGCCCGGAGAGATTCGTGAATCGACTGCCTGGCTCACCAGCACCGGTCAGGTATTTGGGGACCTGGAAGGTGCCCGTGATCCGCCGCGCGATCTCCTCCTCGGGGTCGATCTCGACCTGGGCGACGGTGAACGCGGCCGCAGTATCGCCGAGCCGTTCGAGCGCGTCGTCGCGGATGTGGAGCATGCGCTCCGACAGGTTGCGTTCGCTCGCAACCGTGAAGTCCCACGCCAGGATCAGCTCCTCGCGAGCGACGCCCGCGGTCTCGAGCACCGTGAACACGGCTTCGTACCGGTCGCGGCGAGCCTCGATCGCGTCGACGCCGGTGTCGAGCCGGTCGCGGTACGCGCGGAACGCGTCGGACGGCGCGATCGGGGCACCGTCGGTCCCGACGAGGTCACGGAGACCGACGACGAAGCGATGGCCCTCGGGATAGTTGACCGCGGGCCGGATGTAGAGCACCCGGTCGGCGTCGTCGTCGACCGACGCGTCGAGCTCGCTCGAGTAGGGCCAGCGCTCGCCGGTGTCGGCATCGATCAACACGATCGGCGCGTCGGCGGCGAGCGACGCACCGATGTCGGTGACTGGTGCCGCCCCGGTCGCCTCGAGGTCGAGACCCGCGAAGTACGCCGAGATCGGCTGGCCGGGCGAGAACCCGTCGTTGCGGTTCCATTCGGTCGGATCGATGTGCACGCCGTCGACGTTCGCCGGCATCGACTCGAGCGCGAGTTCGACGCGTCGCCCCGTGTCGGTGGTGTCGTCGGCGACCGTGAACGTGTCGCTCGGGAACGGCAGCAGGCAATGGCGTTCGTCGAGCGGGTCACATCGGTCGGCGGATTCGACGATCGCGGCGCCGAGCTCGACCGCGCCGGGGAGCGCCGCGGTCGTCGTCGACTCGCCCGCTTCGGGTTCGTCGTCGCCTCCGCTGCACGCGGCGACGATCAGGACCGTGACGAGGGTGAGCGTGAATGCTCGATGACGCTGCGAGTTCGACATGGCCGCAACGTACTCGCCGCGGTCGACTCAGGCGTTCGACGCCGACCGCCGGCGAACGGCGCCGATCGTGCCGAGGAACACGACCACGATGGCGCCGAACACCACGAGGCCGGCACCACTGCCGCCACCGCCCCCCGCGACCACCGGCGGTCCGGCGGCCGAGGCATCGCCGTCGCGCACATCGGGGTCGTCTGCCGCGGTCGTGTCGGCCGAGCCGAGATCGACGCGAGCCGAGGCTCCGGTGGTCGCCGTCGTCGCAGCCGCGCTCACGGTCGTCGCCGTCGCTCCGGGTGTCGTCGTCACGACGGTGGCCGGCCGCGCGGTCGTCGCCGTCGCGTTCGACACGGTCGTCGCGTTCGACACGGTCGTCGTGTTCGACACGCTCGCTGCCTCCGAGGTCGTGGTCGGGCCCGCGGTCGGCGGCGGGACGGTCGACGCCGGGACCGGCGATGGTGGCGGATAAATCGAGGTGAAGCTCACGTACGCCGGAGCGCCGCCCGTGCCCCACCGCCAGGCCTCCACGTCGCCATCGCGCACGGTGGTCGTGGTCGGTCCGAGCTTCGACGCGCTGAACGACGATGTCCCTGCGGGCGAACGGTGATAGCTCCAGTAGCTCGGATTCGCGCAGAGCAGACACGTGCTGTCACCCGGGCACCCGCGGATCTGCGCGTCGATTTCGAGCGCGCAGATCGCCGCGCCGAGCCCGCCGAAACTCTTGGTGATCGGCGCGTAGCCGGCCTGCTGCAATGCCGCGAGACCGCTGATCTCGCCGGCGAAGGAGAGCCGGTGCACGCGCACGTCGCCGTTGCCGAGATCGACGACCAGCACCGCGCGCGACTGCGCGGCCTCGGCCCGCGTCGCCGGACCCAGCGCGAACAACGCGACGACGCCGAGCACGACGAGCAGTGCCCCGAGGCGCCGGCGGCGCCCCACACCGCGGGTCACGCGACGACCCGGATCACGTGGCGCGCCGTGTCCGGTGCCGCGC
>SXJQ01000299.1 GCA_005779345.1 Actinomycetota bacterium | reverse complement strand
GTCGTGTTGCATCTGCTTCACCACTCGGGGTACACCGCGGCCCTCCTGGCCGCCCCCTACCCGGGTTGGGGATCTATCCGCCGGCGACAGTCGCCTTGAACTTCGCACCGACGGTGAACTTGGCCGACTTGGACGCCGGGATCGCAACCGGCTCGCCGGTACGCGGATTGCGACCGGTACGCGCGCTGCGCTGCGTCGGAGCGAAGGCTCCGAAGCCGGGCAACATCACCTTGTCGCCACCCGCGACGGCTCCCTGCACCGACTCGATGAACGCATTCAACGCTCGCTCGGAGTCGGCCTTGGAGAGACCGCTCGCTTCGGACATGGCATCGATCAGCTCGCCCTTGTTCACGGGCAACCTCCTGAACTTGGGGGCATATCCCCGAGATCAGAACTGATTCGCGGTGCAAGGTCAAGCATTTCCACGCAACTCGACGTCGCGCGCAGCCTCGCGTCGACGTCGCGGGTCGACATCGACGCGCCCGACGCGCACGCGACGAAATCGGACGAACGCGACGTGTTGGGACGCAAAAACTACGCGAAGGTGCCGCGAATGCGCGCGGGCACACATTCGCGCGCCCCTGCAGCGCGCGACGATCGACGCCGCAAAAGAAATCGCGATTTCTTTCGCGACGCGACGCGATCGTCGCCGATTCCCGCGTGATGCACGCGTTCTCGAGGAGCGAATCGCAGGCGCGCTCGATCGACACGTGTCGACGACCTGCGCGAACGCGCGCCGACGACGCGTTCGCGCGCGCCGGGCAACAACCCACACGCGCGCTGCCACGCGTCGCGCACACACGTGCGTTCACCCGCGGGTCACGACGGCACGCGCGGCCGGCACGCTCCCCCGCGCGCTCCCCCGGCGCGGGCGCGAAGACGCCCGGGAACGATCCCGGGCGGTCTTCTTCTCTGGTAGCCCCGAGCGGAGGCGAACCGCCGCTTCCGCCTTGAGAGGGCGGCGTCCTGGGCCGCTAGACGACGGGGCCAGATCTTCTCGTTCGCCGAATCCGCGAGGTACTCCGGCTATGTGATGGCTCGGGGGGGAGGACTCGAACCTCCAACCTCCTGATCCAGAGTCAGGCGTTCCGCCAGTTGAACTACCCCCGATCGGGTGCTGTTCTCCTGACGGTCGAGCCCCGAACCGGTCGGCCCGGCCGGCGCCTCGATCCGAAGAACGGCAAGGGGATCATCATAGCGAGGCCGGGCACGAGCTTGCCGATCCGGCCGTGACGCTCGAGTCGTCCGTAACCGATGACTCGCCCCACGGCGACCTTCACCGACTCCTGCACCATCCGTCGCTTCTCGGTCCAACCCCGAACCGGGCTCGTCGTCGTCGGCGACGTCACCGCGTCGAGACCGACCTCCGACGCGACGTCGTCGATGCGCGCCATGTGATACGGATCCGACACGAGCACGACCTGTCGACGGCCGTCGCCGCGCAAGAAGCGCGCAGCAGCGGCGAGCGACTCCCACGAGCTGCGCCCATCGACCTCACGCAGAATCGCGTCGTCGGGCACGCCGCGCTCGTGCAGATAGTTCGCGGCGGCGGTCGCTTCGGTGAACCGGTCCGCCGGTTGCTTCCCGCCGGTCACGACGATCACCGGCGCGATCTCGTCGCTCCACAAGTCGATCGCGTGGTCGAGACGCGCGCGGAGGACCGGCGACGGTCGCCCGTCGTACTGCGCGGCGCCGAGCACCACGATCGCGTCCGACACCTCGGCGCGGTCGTCGCGCGCGGCCCGCCACACCGCGACGAACGCGATCGCCCACCACACGAACCCCGCGAGCAACACGACCGCGACGAACCGCTTCACCCACCGCCACGGCGAGAGCGGGCCCAACATGGTCAGCCGCGCGCTTCACCGTCGAGCCGAGACCGCGCCGCGTGGATGCGGGCGAGAACCGAATCCCGGCCGAGCAGCACCATGGAGTCCCACAGTGGGAGCCCGGCGGCGCGACCCTCGATCGCGCTGTAGAAGACGTGCATCGCCTTGCGCGGCTTCTGACCGGCGGCCTCGACAACGGGTCGCAGGTCGACGCCCTCGTTCGACCAGTCGCAGCGCTCGAGGTGGGCCGTGGCCGCCGCGAGCAGCTCGCCGGCACCGTCGTGACCGACGAGGCGGCGCCACGACTCGTCGTCGATCGCGAGTTCGGTGTCGGCGGCGAACAGGAACCCGCACTGCTCGGCGAGCGACACGAGGGTGGTCGCCCGTTCGTGGCCGAGCGCGCAGCCTGCCACGAGCCGCTCTTCGTCGAACCTGTCGCCATGCCGCTCGACGACGAAGGGCCGGACCCGCGCCACGAGGTCGGGCAGCGCGAGGCGCCGGAGGTGCTCTCCGTTCATCCATTCGAGCTTCTTCGTGTCGAACGTCGCGGGCGACGACACGATGTCGACGAGATCGAACCGCTCGGCGATCTCGGCCGCCGTCATCACCTCGACCCCGTCGCTCGTGCCCCAGCCCAGCAATGCCAGGAAATTGAGCAGCGCCTCGGGCAGGTACCCCTGATCGCGGTACTCCTCGACGCTGACCGCCCCGAACCGCTTGCTGAGCTTGTGGCCACCCGGCCCGAGGATCAGCGGGCAGTGTGCGTAGACGGGCTGATCGTCGTGGCCCATCGCCCGCCGGATCGCGAGCACCCGGTGCGTCGTGTCGACCAGGTCTTCGCCGCGCACGACGTGCGTGATGGCGAGGTCGACGTCGTCGACGGCGTTCGCGAGGTAGAAGACGGGCGTCCCGTCGGGCCGGAGGAGCACGAAGTCGCGCACGAGCTCCCAATCGACGGCCACCTCGCCGCGAACCACGTCGAGGAACGTCGACCGACCCGTGTCGGGGGTGCGGAACCGAAGCGTCGTCGGGCGTCCTTCGCCGCGCCGAGCCTCGCGGGTCGCGGCGTCGAGGTCGCGGCAGTACCCGTCGTAACCGGGCGGGCGCCCGCCGGCGCGATCCGACTCGGCGCGGGCCTCGAGTTCCTCCTTGGTGCAGAAGCACTCATAGGCGTAGCCGTCGGCGAGCAGCTGCGCGGCGACGGCGCGGTGCCGATCGAAGTGCTCGCTCTGCACGTAGGGACCCTCGTCCCAGTCGAGACCGAGCCATCGGAGCACCGCCTGCATCTGCTCGACCGACTCCCCCGTGGAGCGGTCGAGGTCGGTGTCTTCGACGCGCAGCACGAACGTGCCTCCGGTGTGGCGCGCGTACAGCCCGTTGAAGAGCGCGGTGCGCGCGCCGCCGACGTGCAAGAACCCGGTCGGGGCGGGCGAGAATCGGACTCGGATGTCGCTCATCAGGGCTCGATCCTAGGGGCGCAGGTTTCGCGCACCTCCGAGCGATCCCACCCGCGCCCGCACACTCAGGCGAGCACCGACGTGACCGTCGCCACGATCTCGTCGGCCGGCGTCCCCGGCGTGAGGACCGCGGCGACGCCGGCGGCCTGCAACTCGGCGAGGTCGGCGTCGGGGACGATCCCGCCGACGACGACGGGGATGTCGAGACCGAGTGCGCGCAACGCCGCGACCACCGCCGGGGCCAGCGTGAGGTGCGCACCCGAGAGCATCGAGATGCCGACCACGTCGACGTCTTCGTCGCGGGCTGCCGCCGCGACGCCCTCGGGCGTGTTGAACAGTCCGAGATAGACGACCTCGAAGCCGCCGTCGCGCAGGATCCGCGCGACGACCTTGACCCCGCGGTCATGACCGTCGAGGCCGACCTTGGCGAGCAGCACCCGTCGCGACATCAGATCCTCGGTACCTCGACGTGACGACCGAACACCTCGGCGAGCGCCGCCATGACCTCGCCGAGCGACGCGCGCGTTCGGACCGTGTCGATGAGCACGGGCATCAGGTTCGCGTCCGGGTCCGCGGCTCGTTCTCCGAGGGCACGCAACGCCGCGGCGACGGCGGCCTCGTCGCGCGCGCCACGAACCGCGTCGAGGCGGGCTCGCTGGCGCTGCTCGTCGGCCTGAGTGATCCGCAACAGCGCGGGTTCGACCGCATCGTTGCCCTCGAAGAAGTCGTTGACGCCGACCACGGTCCGGCGGCCCTTGTTGACCCGCTTCTCGAAGTCATAGGCCGCATCCGCGATCTCGGACTGGAACCAGCCCTCCTCGACCGCGCGGATCACCCCTTCGAGCAACGACCCGTCGCCGAGTTCGGCGAGGTGGGCGAAGATCGCCTCGGCACGCTGTTCCACCTCGTCGGTGAGCGCTTCGACGAACCACGATCCCCCGAGCGGGTCGGCGACGTGGCTCACGCCCGTCTCGTGTGCGATCACCTGCTGGGTACGCAGCGCGATCCGCGCGGCGTGGTCGGTCGGGAGCGCGAGCGCCTCGTCGTAACTGTTCGTGTGCAGGCTCTGGGTGCCACCGAGGACCCCGGCGAGCGCCTCGATCGCCGTCCGCACGATGTTGACCTCCGGTTGCTGTGCCGTGAGCGAGACGCCGGCGGTCTGGGTGTGGAAGCGAAGCTGATGCGAACGCGGATCGGTCGCCGCGTAGCGATCGCGCAGCCAGCGTGCCCAGATGCGTCGGGCCGCGCGGTACTTGGCGATCTCCTCGAAGAAGTCGATGTGAGCGTTGAAGAAGAACGACAGGCGCGGCGCGAACGCGTCGACGGGGAGCCCGGCCTGGCGGGCGAGTTCCACGTACGCGAATCCGTTGGCCAACGTGAACGCGAGCTCTTGCACGGCGGTCGAGCCGGCCTCCCGGATGTGGTAGCCGGAGATCGAGATCGTGTGCCAGCGCGGCATCTCCGCGGTACAGAACGCGATCGTGTCGCGCACCAACCGCATCGAGGGTCGCGGCGGGAACACGAACTCCTTCTGCGCCTGGTACTCCTTCAAGATGTCGTTCTGCAGCGTGCCGCCGAGTCGGGCACGCGCGACGCCCTGCTCCTCGGCGTTGGCGACGAACATCGCGAGGATCACCGCGGCGGGCGCGTTGATCGTCATCGAGGTCGTGATCGCACCGAGGTCGATGTCGCGGTAGAGGTCGGCGACATCGGCGATCGTGTCGATCGCGACCCCGCAGCGGCCGACCTCGCCGAGCGAGCGCGCGTCGTCGGAATCGAGCCCCATGAGCGTCGGCATGTCGAAGGCCGTCGACAGCCCGTCGCCACCCGCGCGCAACAGCTCCTTGAACCGTTGGTTCGTGTCGTCGGCCGTCCCGAAGCCCGCGAACATCCGCATGGTCCAGAGCTTCGTGCGGTACATGGAGGCATAGGGCCCGCGCGTGTAGGGATACTCGCCGGGGAACTCGCCGTCGTCGGGCCCGTAGACGGGGTCGAGACCGAGTCCCGACATGGTCGCGAAGTCGGCGTCACGCGTCGGCGCGGCGTCGAACGCCGCCTGCCACCGTTCACGGTTCGTCGTCACCCCGGCATTCTCGCACGCGGGGTCGCGTGGCGGCTCCGACCGCTGCCAGCTCACCGAGATCGGTTACCGTCTCGCACCGTGGACACCCCGGTCGATGCGTGGCGCGCCTTCTGCGAAGCGCTCGCGACGACCGGCGAGCGGATCCTCGCCGACGACTTCCCCACCGATGCGGTCGGTCGGGCCGAGGGCCGGCGCCACCTCGCGCGGCTCACGGTCATGGCCCTGCAGAGCCATCTCGAATACGCGGATGTCGACTTCCCCGCCTTTCACCGCTACGACGACGACGTCGTGAAGTGGGGTGGCCCCAACGTCGACAACCAGTACCTCCGTGCCCGCATCGACCCGACCGGCACGTACCGGATCGTCGGCGACGTCTCGGGCGTCCGCGAGCTCATCGTGTCGACGCACGAGGGCGACATGCAGCTCGAGCAGTACGGCGTGTTCGCCGAGCGGTGCCTCGACGAGTTGACGGTGCGCGCCGACGGCACCCTCGACATCGTCGTCGGCGGCACCGAACCCGAGCCCGCAGGCCGCACCGACTTCGACTGGATCCCGCTCGACCCGGCCGCGCGGATCGTGATGATCCGGGTCTATGTGAGCGACTGGGAGCGCGACGCCCTGCCCTGGTTCGACATCGAACGGATCGACCGCGGCACACCGCTTCCACCGTCGCTCGATCCGGGCGGCGTCGCCGACGGCCTCGGCCGCGCCGCCGAGTGGGTCGACCGCAGCGTCGCCTACTGGCGCGACTATCTCGAGCGCGGGCCGGTGCGCCGGGTCGTCAATTCGTTGACGCCGCCGCGCAGCGCGGCGGGCGGGTCGAGCCGGATCCGCTACGGCGCCGGTTGGTGGGAACTCGGCCCCGACGAGGTGCTCGCGATCGAGTTCGCCCGGCCCGAGTGCGACTACTGGTCGATCCAGCTCTACTCGACGCCGTGGTTCGAGAGTCTCGACGTCCGCAATCGGCTCAACTCCTACAACGCGGCCACCGCGGCGGTCGACGACGACGGCATCGTGCGCCTCGTCGTCGGCGAACGCGACCCCGGGATCGCGAACTGGCTCGACACCGAAGCCCGCCCGACGGGGATGATCAGCTATCGCTTCGTCGGTGCCCCCGACGCGCCGGCCCCAGACGCCCCGGCCCCCGTCGCCACCCTCGTCGCGCACGACGCGTTGCAGCGTCACTGGCCCGGGTCCCGAGCCGTCGACGCCGCCGGGCGCGCCGAGCAGATCGCAGCTCGTCGGCGCGGGATCGCCCGCCGGTTCCACACATGACCGGCCCACACATGACCGGCCCACACATCACCGGCCAGCGGGAACCATGAGCTGGGTGCCCCCGCCGCGTCCGCGTTGGGTCGCGGATCACAACGCCCTCGGTGAGCTCCTCGGCGTGCACTCGCTCCATCCGATCGGTGCCGACGAGTTGCTCGCGACCGCGACCGCAACGACCGCGCTCGACGACTTCGGCGGCGAGAGCTGGCGCGCGGGATTCGACCGGTTGTGCGCCGCGCTCCGCGACGAGGCCGGCCTCCACGCCGTCGGCGCCCTTCTCGCGCGCAGCGAGCTCCTGCGCACCTTGCAGAACCGCCTCCGCATCGTCGCGGCGCTCGCGACGAACCCCGAGGTCGAGTCGGCCCCCGTGAACTCCCCCTGGTTCGTGTGCGGGACCGCCCGATCGGGCACGTCGATCCTCCACGAGCTGCTCGCCCAGGACCCGACGACCCGCGCTCCCGCCGCGTGGGAGCTCATGTACTCGGTGCCCGCACCGCGAACCTCGACCTACGCGTCGGACCCACGCATCGCGCTCGCGGATCGCGAGGTCCGATTCTGGGACGAGATCACCCCCGAATACCTCACGATGCACGAGAACGGCGGCGCGCTACCCCAGGAGTGCATCTTCATCACCGGCCACGAGTTCGCGTCGGAGCATTGGTCGGGTGTGCACGACGTCGCGACCTACAACAAGTGGCTCCAGCGCCACGACCTGACGCACGCGTACCGGTGGCATCGCCGACACCTCCAATGGCTGCAGTCGGAACACCCCGCCGAACAGTGGGTGCTCAAGGCGCCGTCGCACCTGTCGGCGCTGCCTGCACTGTTCTCGGTGTATCCCGATGCGTGGATCGTGCAGACGCATCGCGACCCGCTGCGGACGGTCCCGTCGACCATCAGCCTGATGGCGACGTTGCGATGGATGCGCAGCGATCGGGTCGACGTCGACCGCCTCGCGCGGACGATGTCGACCGGCGTGGCCATGCTGTTCGACTTCGTGCGATCGGCTCGGCTCGACGGCACGCTCCCCGACGACCGGTTCATCGACGTGCGCTACGCGGATCTGCTGCGCGATCCGGTCGCGACGATCCGCGGGATCTACGAACGAACGGGCCGCGCGTTCACGCCCGAGTACGCGGCGGCGATTCCCGCGTACCTCGCCGCGAAGCCGCAGGCGAAGCACGGCGCGCACCACTACACGCTCGACGACTTCGCGCTCGATGCCGGCGACCTGCGCGACCGCTACGGCCCGTACTGCGACGCGTACCGGATCGAGCCCGAGGGCGAACGGTGAAGGCGATCGAGCCCGTCGCCGCAGGCGAGGTGCAGTTCGAACGCTCCACCGACGTCGTGGTCGTCGGTCTCGGGATCGCGGGGTGTAGCGCCGCGATCGCGGCCGCCGACGCTGGCGCCGACGTGCTCGCGCTCGAGCGCGGGATGGTGCCGGGCGGCACGTCGGCCAATTCGGGTGGGCTCATCTACCTCGGTGGCGGGACCGCGGTGCAACGAGCATGCGGCTATGCCGACACCCCCGACAACATGGAGCGCTTCCTCACCGCGGCGCTCGGCCCGGAGGTCGACCACGACCGGCTCCACGCGTACTGCGCGGGGTCGGTCGACCACTTCGACTGGCTCGTCGCGCACGGCGTGCCGTTCCGCGCCGCGTTCTGCGACGAACCGAACCGCGAGTCGGCCGACGATGCCGGGCTGGTGTTCTCCGGTGGCGAAGACAGCTGGCCCTTCGACGAGCTCGCCGACCCGGTCCCGCGCGGTCACAAGCCCCAGTTCGTCGACAGCGCGGGCGGGTACCTGATGCAGCGCATGGCGGCGGCGGTCGCGGCGACCTCGGCCGCGGTCGTCACCGAGGCGCGGGTCGACCGGCTCGTCGTCGACGACGGCGAGGTCGTCGGTGTGCTCACCACGATCGACGGCGCCGCCCGCGCGATCCGTGCGCGCCGCGGCGTGGTGCTC